>CAZRXE010001632.1:0-1899 GCA_964603695.1 uncultured Heliomicrobium sp. | reverse complement strand
AAATACGCCTGCGCCAGCTCTTCCAGAATCTGCATGTTTTCCGTCAGGTCGGTCAGGACTTGATCCCAGCTTTTGTTGGTCTGCAAGTTACGCAACCGCAGCTCGCTTAGGAACTCCATCTTCAGATAATCGAAAAATTCATAGGTCATGCGTCCCGGAGAAAGCGCAGCCCACTCAACCCACAGCCGCTGCATGGTTTGAATCAGCGAGAAGGAGCGTGCCGTAATCCGGCGCACTTCCAGCGCGCGCTCCGGGTGCAGGTAGGTTTCATAAAACATCTGCGGGCAGGAAAAGCACCAGGTGTTGGTCGAATCCCAAATCAATTTGGACGCCATGACCATCGCCTGACCATAAAACGGATAGCCCATTTGGATGTTGGCGGTCAGTGCTTCGCTCAATCCCAAAAAGAAGCGGTTGTATTCGTCCACCATTTCCGTCGTCAGTTGCCCGGCGAAATCCAGCCGCATCATTTCAATCACAATCGAGTTGGCGTAACCGATCATGTTTGTTCCGGGCGAATAGAACGGATCAACAAAAGCCGCCGCATCGCCGACGCAAGCCCATCGCTCGCGCGAAAAAACCTGTTTGGAGGAGTAGCTGTAATCGCGCATGACTTTGAAATCCAGCGGTTCGCGACCCGCCAGATGCGCGGCCAGCAGCGGTTCATGCGTTTTCAGCCAGTCCATCGAACGTTCGTAAGTGTTGAAGGTGGAAAAAGGATGGAGCGCTTCACTGGCGACGATGCCGACGCTGGTGTAGTTGGACGAAAGCGGAATCAGCCAAACCCAATAGCCGTCTCCCATCAAATGCGTGGTGGAGTAATAACGAATCCGGTCGGGCACTCGTTCATGCCACGTGAGGTGTTCGCTCGGAACCAGATCGTCCACTTCGATTCGTCCTTCCAACCGAAACCAGCTTGAGCTGAACTGCGTGGCCTGTGCTTTCTCTTTGCTTAAGCCAAGTTGTTTTTGCAGCAAACGGCGGCGTCCGCTGGCGTCAACGAACCAGCGCGCTTTGACGATTTTGCCGTTTTGGCCGGCGCGATCCGTGATGTGAATTTCGTGCGGCAACTCGTCTTCGCTCAGCCGGACTTCCTGAACTTTCATGCCTTCAATCAGCGTGACCCCGCTTTCCAGATTGAATTGGCGCAGATCGTTTTCCAGTATGCCGCGATCAATCTGGTAAGAGTTGATGGGCGGGAAGGCGGACAAACCCATTTCCGGGCGTTCGACAATCGGCCCCTGGGAATTGCCGAAGAAATAGCGCAAACCGAGTTTGAGCAACTGATGCTTTTCAAAGTATTCCGTCAATTGCAGCTTTTCGCCCAGGTAGTAAGCGCCCAATTCCACCGAAGATTCGCCGACTTTGTGTCCGGCTTCCGGCAAAGGCCGCTCTGTCGGATCAAGCATCAAGACAGACCACTGCGGCTGTTGCAGTTTGATCTGGCGCGCCAATGTCAGCCCGGCCAGACCGCCGCCGCAGATCACCAGATCGTAAAGAGTTTCATTCATTACGCAGTTGTTAGTTTCCATTTGCTCCTGCCTTTTCTTCGTAGATTTTGACCAAATCGCCGATGGTGCGGGGGAACTCCGCGCCTTCAAAAAAAGTCAGCGGCTCGCATTGCAGCGTCGCTTCGATGCGGGTGAGCAATTGCACGAATGCGAGCGAATCCAGCCAGAACTCATCCAACATCATTTCGTCCGAAACCTCCGCCGGAAAAGGGACTGGGGAAGATTCGGCGACAATCGCGGCAAGTTGTTTCAAGATAATTTCACGAGTGTTCATAGGGGGAAAACTCCATCAATTGATTGGGGCGATCATAGCTTTCAAGGTAATGTTTTGTTGATGAGTGGTGGGGGGGGTTGGGGTACATTGCAATAATGACAAACAAAAAGCCGG
>CAZRXE010001631.1:0-2240 GCA_964603695.1 uncultured Heliomicrobium sp. | reverse complement strand
GTCAGCAACGACGCCTGGATCACGATCAACAGCGGCACAAGCGGCAGCGGCAACGGCACGGTCAGTTACTCCGTGACGGCCAACTCCGGAGCCTCCCGCAACGGAACAATGACGATTGCCGGACTGACCTTCACCGTCACGCAATCGGGGGCGGCGACCAACACCGGCTGGCTCAGCCCAACGGCCAATGCCGCAGTGACGGCCAATGCCGGCGACAACAACGGTTTTGAAGTCGGCGCGGCCAATGCCTACGCCGACGACAACCTGTATGCGGTGGATAACAACAGCGGCACAAATACCAGTACTTCCTGCACCGCCAATCAGAAAGACAAACACCGCTATTACAACTACGGCATCAGCGTTCCCGCCGGAGCGACGATTCAGGGAATCGAAGTCCAGCTCAATGCCAAGGCGGATGCCACAACCGGCTCGCCGCATTTCTGCGTGCAATTGTCCTGGGACGGCGGCACAACCTGGACGACGACGAAATCCACGGCGACGCTTTCCACCGCGAAATTGGCTTACGTGTTGGGAAGCACAGCCGATACTTGGGGACGAACCTGGACTGCGGGCGATGTCGGCAACACAAATTTCCGCGTCCGATTGGTCAGCGTCGCCGGCAATACCTCGCGCGACTTTTCGCTCGACTGGGCGGGCGTGCGCGTGAGCTATCAACCCTAAGCTCTAAGGCTGAAAATCACACCGCCAGCAGTTCCGACTTGGGCCGGTTTCGCCGCCGAGACTCCGACAACCCGGCAGGTTGTCGGAGTCTCGGCGGCCTGTTTGTTTCGCTCGCGGTGGAGTGATGTTGCACATTTTTGAGCGGCATTCGCGCCGTTGTGCCCATTCCTGAGCGCCGGATTGGAAAGCAAACGCGCCAGTTTTAACCGCACCTTCGCACCTGCCGCTGGATGCTCGCCGCGCCGGCTTCACGGAAGCCATTGAGTTCGTGGGCTTCGTGCGCACGTTCAACCGCCGCAAGATGGCGGAAGCCAAAGCTGAGTGAGGCTGAAGTGAATCAATCGCAAATATCAAATTTCAGACTTGCCGCGCTGTCGCTGTTCTTCCTGCTGATGTTCAGCGCCATAACTTTCGCCCTCCAACAACCCGCCGAACCGATCAACCTCAACACCGCTTCCGCTCAGGAGTTGCAAACGCTGCCCGGCATCGGGCCAAAACTCGCAGCCAGAATCATCGAACACCGGCAAAAGCACGGCCCATTCAAACGCCCGCAAGACCTCCTCATCGTTCGCGGTATAAGCGCGAAACGCTTCCGCCCCATTGCACATCTGATTGTCGTTCACGATCGAGGGAAACCCAGATGAAGCGTTGGCGTGTGCTGACCGGTCAACCCATCATCGTCGCGTCCGCAGCATCAGGAGAAAACCAATGATGGGAACAGAAACGCAGGACACGCTGACCAGCCGGAACATTTCCGCGCTGATTTCGCAAAGGAATTACCTCGAAGAGCGGGCATCTCTGGAAGAATTCGCCGCGTCGAGCGACCACCTGCGCCAACTGATCCGCGAAGACCAGCAGCGCAAGGCGCAGGAAGAATTGGAGCGGATGCCGGTCAAAGCCATCGAAAGCGACAAGTGAATTGAAGGCACGCCCGAACACTGGGCCGAAAAGCGCGCGAAACTTGCAGCCCAATAGGCCAGAGATGTTGACGCGATCTTCGAAGACGAAGGCTGGCCCACACATCTGATGGATACCGCTGGTACGTAAAAACTCTCGCAATCTCAACCATCACAGTTTTCTGTTTGCCATAAGAAGGAATGATGACTTTGATAAACCCACAGTCCCTGTTGCCGTCCCGCGCCAGCCTGAAACTCGCTCTGCGCTGTGGCATCTTTGCCGCGCTGCTGCTTGTGATCGTCCACTCCGGCGGCAATGTTTTCGCGCAATCAAAAGGTAAGGAAGCAGAAATCGCTTTGCAGGAAGCTTCCGGATTGAACGAAGAAGTTGTCAAGTTGTATCGGGCAGGAAAATACGACGAAGCGATTCCGTTGGCCAAACGCGCGCTCGCCATTTATGAAAAGGCGCTTGGCGCGGATCCCCCTTCGACCGCCGGCTCGCTCAACAATCTGGCCACACTTTACGATTCCAAAGGCGACTACGCGCAAGCCGAGCTGCTCTATCGCCGCGCCCTCGCCATTTATGATAAGGCGTTTGGCGTGGATCACCCTGATTCGGCCTCCTAGCTCAACAATCTGGCCGCACTTTATGATTCCAAAGGC
>CAZRXE010001630.1:0-3468 GCA_964603695.1 uncultured Heliomicrobium sp. | reverse complement strand
CGATGACGCCGTGCGTCGCGAGGTGCTGCATCACATCGGCGTGCCGCAGGCGAAGATTTTGGTCATAGCCATTTCCGATCCGGTGGCGACGCGCCACACTGTTTCGCAGGCGCGCGAACTCAATCCGCGCCTGCACATCATCGTCCGCACGCGGTATATGTCTCAACTGCCGGATCTGTACAGACTGGGTGCGAATCAGGTGGTTCCCGAAGAGTTTGAAACCAGCATCGAGATATTCTCGCGCGTGCTGGCCGAATTCGGCGTGACGCGCAACGTCATCCAGCGCGAAATCGAAGACATACGCCGCGAAGGTTATCAAATGTTGCGCGGCGCTTCGCTACCTCTGGCCGAACTTGGAAACATCGCTGACGCTTTCGACGGTTTGACTAGCGATCTGCTGTTCATCTCCGCCGATTCATACGCAGTCGGGCGCACGCTGGGCGAACTGGATTTGCGCAACCGCACAGGCGCAACCATTTCCAGCGCCGTCCGCCACGGAAACACGATGATTAACCTCGGCCCCGATTTCAGAATCGAAGCCGAAGACATTCTGGTTTTGATGGGAGAAGAAGCGCAGATTGAAGCCGCCATTGCCTGCTTGAAAAACGTGGCGATGCCGTTGATTGACCCTGCGATGCGGCAATCCTAGAATCCCAGCCCTGATTTCAGACTTCCCCAGGCGAAAGAGGATTTATGGCAAACAAACATTTGATCGGTATTGATGATTTCGTGAGCCGCATTCGCTCGTTTGAACAAGGTCTGATTACACGCGACAGCGTGCTGGATTTTTGCGACAGCGTGCAGGTTAGCGACGCTTCGCTGGAGCCTTATGTCTTTTTCGACGACAAGTTCTATACGCGGAACATGATTTACCGCGACGACCTGTTCGAGATCATGACCATTTGCTGGCAGCCCGGACAGAAAACTGCCGTTCACACGCACAACGGCCAGCTTTGTTGGATGATTCCCCATCGCGGCAACCTGGGCGTGGTGGATTACAAATGGATGGGCTGCGACCATCCTGAAAATCAGAACGTCGTCGGCATTGATTGCCTGGCCGGTTCGGATCACACCAAACTGGAATTCGTTCGCGAAGTGGACGCCTGTGCGGGCGGCACTGTGCTGACTGCCGACAAACTGCAAACCATTCATCGCCTCTACAACCACGACGAACCTGCCGTCAGCATTCACATCTATTCGCGTCCGATTGATTCCTGCGTCGCCTTCGATATGGAAAAGCAGCATTGTTATCGCCGCCAACTGGCTTATTTCAGCAAGTACGGGCGGCTGGAACCGAAGCCTGAAGCCGCTCCCGCCGTGATGTCGAATCTGGTAACTATTGCCGCGCGCTGAAAGAAGGAGCCGAAGGTCAAAAGCCCAAGCTGCGGCACATGGCGCATTGGTCGCAAGGTTTGTTCTTTTCGATGGTGCAGGCTTTGGCTTCGACGAATTCCAGTAACTCTCCAAGCGTCACGGAAGCTTCAGCCACGTCGAATTTTTGCCGGCTGGGATGCGCGTCATAGGCCACGCCCGTCCACGGCGCAACGTATTCCGCAGGCACGGGCTTGGCCGATTCGTTGGCTGGCGCAACAGCGGAAGATTCCAGCAGCGCCCGCCGCACAGTTTCACGAATCATCTCCCGCAATCCATTTTGATCTCGCAATACATCCTGGTTCACGACTGCATTTCCTCACTTTTGCCCGCTGAAATCTTCAATGAAATCCACCACGCCGATGATGGCGCTGTCTATGGCTGCGCCCATTTCGCCGGTCGCCGCCGTCGAAGCCGACCAGCCTTCCTGCACGACGATCACCAAATCGCCTTCGCCCGCGTCCACCGAATCCAGCGCCAGCACCGCAGCCCCGCGCGGCGTGCCGTCCGGGTTGACGGGTTGAACAAGCATGATCCGCGCTCCGTCGTAACGCGCGTTTTTCTGCGTAGCCACCACATTGCCCAACACTCGTCCCAAAATCACGATTGTTCTCCCATCGCCTTGATGCCCAGGTCTTTGACATGTGCCTCTGAATCCACAATGCCGATGATGGTGCAATCGGTGGGGACTTCGCTGCCTTCAAAAGGAAAGCTCGCTTCCTTGCCGCGACACCAAAAGACCAGTTCACCCGCGCCCGAACCGACCGAATCAATCGCCACCAGCGGTTTGCCTGCGGCTTTCAATTGCCCGCCGACAGTCGTCAGCGGTTGAATGACCATCAGCTTTCGCCCGATGAGCGTGGAGTTTTTGACAGTGGAAACGACGTTTCCGATGACGCGAGCCAGTTGCATGGATTTGGTGGTGAATTGCAGAATGCGCGCTTGCTTGACGCTCCCCGTGAGCGCCGGGGCATTCTCAACGATTCATTTTCAAAACTCAATTCCGCAAAACTTGATTCCACGCCGACTATGCCAACACTTAAAGCTGTCTTGTTTGATTTCAACGGCGTCATCATCAATGACGAACCGCTGCAACTGGAACTGTTCCGCCGCGTGCTGAGCGAAGAGGGCATTTCCATCACCGAAGAAGAATACATGGCCCGTTATCTGGGCTACGACAATTTCAAATGCTTTCGCGCCGCGCTGACCGACGCCGGGCGTGAACATCTGGCCGCCGATCTGTCGCACGTCGTGGCGCTGATTGCGCGCAAAACAGACTATTACCTGGAAGCGATCAACGACCGCTTTCTGCTTTTTCCCGGCGTGACTGATTTAGTGCGACGGCTGGTGGCGATGTATCCGATGGGCATTGTTTCCGGCGCGGAACGCAAGGAGATTGAATACGTGCTGGCGCGCGCCGGCATTCGCGATTGTTTTCAAACCATCATTACTTCAGCCGACCTCAACTCCGGCAAGCCGGACCCTGAGGGCTATCTGAAATTGCTCGCCACGCTGAATTCATTGAACAACTTCGTGCCGCCGATTCTGCCCGAAGAATGCCTGGTGATTGAAGATTCGCGCGCGGGAGTACAGGCGGCCAAAAACGCCGGCATGCGCTGTCTGGCCGTCACTAACAGTTACCCGGCTGAAAAGCTGGCGCAGGCGGATTGGATCGTGGCCGGTTTGGAAGATTGCGAACCGGAAGCACTGTGGGAAAGCTGAGCGCACAAGCTTCACCGAAACGGAAAAGGAAGCTTCGCGACTTTTTTTTCAGCGGGCGAGACGCTCGCGCTCCGTTAGCGACGCTTTTGGTCGAAAGTTGTTCTTTTGTTCAGGGATTGGCTATGATGCGCCGCGTTCCCCAACCAATGAGCAACACCCTCACACGCTGTTTCTCAAATCCCGATGAAGATGTCCTCCCTCACACTTCACTTGCTACCGAACCGCGCAGTCTGTCTTCAGGCGGGCGCGGCGATTTTGGCTATTGTGTTGATGTTTTGGATGGCTCCGGCCTTGATCGGCAATTCCAGCGCAATTTCCTTTCAACAATCCGCGAACAGCAATCCTGAAATCGTCATCAGTCAGATTTACGGCGGT
>CAZRXE010001629.1:0-10094 GCA_964603695.1 uncultured Heliomicrobium sp. | reverse complement strand
GGCGCATGGGCGAATTCAATCGCCGCCTGATCGAAGGACATCACGCCTGGGAGCGCGCCATCGAGCAACTGGAATCCGTCTATCACACCGTTCTGAATCGAAAACTCGGCGCGAAAGACAACTTGACAGCCAATCCTTCCTTAATCGCCGAATCTCCTCGGTTGCCGTAACCACGCGGAACGCGCAGAGCAGGAAAAGAATAAAAAAACTTGGTTGTCGTCGCATTTCGCTCAAGGCATTTAGTGAAGATAAAGACCGGACGACAAACTTCTCCGCGCACCTGCTCGTTATACAGCATTGCGCGCGTGAGCAAGCGGCTGATGTCAGTGAACTACCGCTTGCTCACGCGCAGTACCGTAACATCCACAAAACCAAACAAGGAGGCAAAGATGGCTGACATCTTTCATGATTTTCCGATCAACGCTTCGCGGCAAAAAGTTTTTCAAGCCATTGCCACTCCGGCAGGACTTGATTCCTGGTGGACGAAGCGCGCGGCGGGCGAACCGGTAGAAGGCGCGGAATACGAACTCTGGTTCGGGCCGGATTACGATTGGCGCGCGGTTGTTTCGCGCTGTGTGCCGGACAGCGAGTTTGAATTTCACATGATCGTGGCGATGGACGATTGGAGGAATGCGCGCGTGGGCTTTCGGCTGGAAGAGCAGGACGGCGTAACGCACATACGCTTTCATCACACGGGCTGGCCTGAAGTGAGCGAGCATTACCGCATCTCATCTTTTTGTTGGGCGATGTATCTGCGGCTGCTTAAACGCTACGTCGAATTCGGAGAAGTTGTGCCTTACGAAGAACGTTTGGACGTGTGATGAATGTGGTGATTCTCAAATGATTCTCAAGCGGAGGAATGAAATGCGCAAAATCTTGACGACACTGTTGGCCTGTTTGGCGCTCGCGTTGTTGCCAGTCAGATTTTGGCAAGTTCAAGCCGATTGGCAAGACCGCAGTGGAAGTGCGCAGCCGGAAGTTTTCGGCGCGGGCGTGTTGTCAGTGGGCGAAGTTTATCGCGGCTGTTTCGCGGCGGATGGGCGCAAGTTTTACTTCTTCAAAAAAGTGAAGCCGGAGCGTGAAGACTATCGCATCTTCGTTTCGCATCTGACGGGCGGGCGATGGTCTGAGCCGGCGCAAATGCGATTTGGCGGCGATTTTTCGGATTTGTATCCGGCGCTGTCAAAAGACGGGCGGCGGTTGGTGTTTGCTTCATATCGTCCCGCGCCGGGTGATAGGTCGGCCAAACCGAATGCGCATTTGTGGATGGTCGAGCGGCAAGGACAGGGCTGGGGCGAACCGGTTTGGCTGGCCGCGCTCAATCAGCTTGGGCATTACCATTCATGGGCGGAATTCGGCCCCGATGGCGCGCTTTATTTCCGCCGCACGACGCCGGATTGGGAAAACAATACAACGATGCGTGCGCGTTGGAATGGCCGCGTCTTCCTCGCGCCGGAACCTTTCGCCGCCGCCGAACGCTGGAAAAACTGGCGAGCGGACGTAAGAGTTGCGGGCGGTTCGCCGGGACCGGACGGCAAAACAGTGTTTCTGGATGTCGCCACGCGCAATCCTCAAACCGGGCGCGGCGCTTCGGATATCTGGGTGACTTTTCAGCAAGGGCAGGATTGGACGGAGCCGCAACCGCTCAGTCCCGCCATCAATGCGGCCGGCTACGACGTATTTCCGTTTTTCTCGCCGGACGGCAGGACAATGTATTTCATCCGCGATTTCGCGACGTTTTATCACCTGCCGCTGCGTGAGGCATTGAAAGATCTGTCTCCTCAAAAAACATCCGCCGCGCAACCGCGCCGTTGAATTTCGGCAGGGAATTGAACTTTGAGAGACGGCGGGTTTGACTATATTGAGTCGGACGCGCTCGCGGTGCCGTTCGGAGCTTACCGGAAAGAAACCAGCACGGTGTCGCCGAGCAATCTGCCGCGTTCATAAGCGATGCGTCCGTCGTGCGAAAGGGCGAAGTTGAGAATTTTGTCTTCGGTGAAGTTCGTCATTTGCCGCGCCGCGCCGCCGTCAATCGGCTGTTGCCACAGATTGGATACGCCGTCCTGCGTTCGGCTGAAAATCAGCGCCCGGCTGTCGGGCGTCCACTGTATCAATGCGCGGTCGCGCGAGGGCAATTCGCTGAGTACACGAGCGGGTTTGTCGGCGGGCTGCTCGCCGAAACGAACGAGCGCGATCTTTGCACCCGAAGTTGGCGATTCCAGAAAGTAACAAGCCAACCATTGCCCGTCGGGCGATGCCACGGGTTTCCACGAGTAGAACGAAGTCAGGCGTTCGGCAACGCCGCCGCCCGAAGGCATGCGCCACAGCGACGGCGTTCCCGCCTCAACCGCGTCATATACGATCCATTTGCCATCGGACGAAAATTCGTGAGAGCTTTCGCCCACGCCTTTGGTCAGCAAACGCAGCCCGCCTCCGTTCAAGCCCATTTGCCACAAACCTTGTGTGCCGTCGCGCCAGGAAACAAATACGACCTCGCGGCCATCGGGAGAAACCACGGGTTGCAGGTCTGTGTGAATATCATCAGTCAAAGGTTTGCGCGCGCTACCGTCGGCGTTCATCATCCACAAATCGGACTGGCCGTTGGCCGCCGAGCTGTAAACGATTCTGCCGTCCGGCGTCCAGGCCAGACCCGGATTGATGCCGGCATTGCCGAGAAAGCTGGTGGCGATTTGCGTGCTGCGTTCGATCTGCGTGTAAGGCGCGACGTAAATTTTCGAGGCGCGTGCAATCTGCGTCGTTACTGCGCGCAGCCCATTGGCAGAGGCGCTCACGCCGGCGTAACTATTTGAATCGTTCGTCACCTGACGGGCTTCGCCGCCGCGCGCGGGAATCAGCCAGAGTTGATCGGCAAAGGTATAGGTCGGTTCACGCCAGGCAACGGCCAACAGCGCGTCGTTGTTGACCCAGCAGAGTTGGCCTATGGTCATCCAGCGGCGTCCGCGAACCTGCGTGGTGATTTGCGTTTGCGTGCCGATTCGGATGTTGAATGCCAAAACGTCCATCAACGCGACGCCGTCACAGAGAGTTCGCGCCACGCAGGCGATTTGTTGACCGTCGGGCGACCAGGCAGCGCCGACCAGCGAGAAGGTCTGCGGATTGCGCCTGATGGCCAGGGATCGTTCTTCGCCGCTGTCTGCATTTGCCACAATCAACGCGCTTTCGCCACGAGCCGGAGCATTACGCAAAAAGGCGAGCTGGCAGCCGTCGGGCGAAAGAGATGCGGCGCTGTCTACATCGTTGCTGATTCGTTTGGCGACTCCGCCCAGGGTTGGAATTCGATAGAGCGTGCCCACTGACCCGCCTCCTTCATAGATGACGTAATAGAGGAAGCTGTTGTCAGGCGAGAAGGTCAGTCCGCGATAGTTCACATCGGCGGACGGAATGATTTCGACGCCGCCGCTGGTTTCTACCTGACGCACGCGCAAGCTTTGCCGCCGTCCGTCGTCTACCACCTCCGCCAAATACTTTCCATCTGGCGAAAGTGTCGGAAGGCGGGATTGTCCCGTATAGGTCAATTTGGTCAGTCGCAATTTGGCGGAAGTCAAAAATACATCGGCGGCGGAACGCGACGCGCGGACAACATAAACGGCAATCACGGCCACTGCCGCCATCACAAATGCCGAAGCCGCCAGCAGCAATCTTTTTCGCCTGGCCGCGCTGCCGGTCGCGCCTGATGCAGTTGTGGCGGGCGACGGCAGCGGTTCCGGCGCGGGCGGTACGGCCAGACTGATTTCCGCCGCGCGCTCAGCTTCCCGGCCGCTGCCAACCGCCGTCCTGACAGGAGCAACAAAACGATAGCCGCGCCTGGGGACGGTTTCGATGAACTGGCGGCCTGCTTCGCCCTCGCCCAGCGCTTTGCGCAGGTAAGAGACATTGCGCGTCAGGCTGCCTTCTTCGACAACGGAGTCGGGCCACAAAATTTTGATCAAATCGTCTTTTTCCAGCAGATGGCCTTCGTGTTCGACCATCGCCAGCAGCGTGTCGAACACTTTGGGCGGCAACTGCACGGGTTCGCCTTCGCGCGTCAGCAAACGTTCCGCGACATCCAGCCGAAACGGTCCGAATTCGTATAACTGCTTGTTTTGTCTACGCATTTCCATCATCACAACTTTATCCATCGCTTCGTCCGAAAAAAATCCGAGTTTCATCCGGCCTTGTTCAGGACGTGCCAGCAGGTTTCGGGCCAGGATCAGGAGAATCACGGTGATAAAGGTATTCGGCAAGCTTGTCGTTTGCGGCGCGAGTATAGCAATCCGCCAAAAAACGCCATAACCGGCTGGCCGTGTTGCCGAGGGCTGTTGCAATGTACGTGGGACGGACTTTGGCCCGTCCCCATTTTAGACAGGCTGAAGCCTGTCCCACATTTTGGGGGGATTTATGCTGAAGATTTGTTTGAAGCTGGCGCTTTTGTCTGTCTTGCTATCGCCGCTTGGGCATCAAATTTACAATCGCGCGGCCTCGGCGCGGCAATCCGGTCCTGCGGCCAACGTCACGGCTTTTGTCGGCGTGCAGGTCGTCCCGATGAATGAAGAGCGAGTGCTGGCCTCGCAAACCGTGATTGTCCGCGACGACGTGATTGCCGAAATGGGCGACAGCGCGGCAGTGACGGTTCCCGCTGACGCGCAAGTCATTTACGGTTGCGATGGGCTGTATTTGATGCCGGGGTTGATTGATATGCACGTGCATTTGGAGCAGGCCGATCTGGCGCGTTACCTGGCAAGCGGCGTGACGGCGGTTCGGAATATGTGGGGCACTGCGCAGGTGCAGGATTTGATTCGGCGCATCAATGACGGTTCCGTGGCCGGCCCGGTGGTTTATTCCGCCGGAACTGGACTCGACGGCAGCACGGCGTTCACCAACGGGCCGATCATTGTGGAAGACCCGGCGCGTGCCGAAGCCGTGGTCGCTGCGCAGGTCAGTGCGGGTTGGAACTTCATCAAGGTTCATCAGGAATTGAAGCTCGCGCCTTATCAAGCCATTCTTGCCGCCGCGCGCCGCCAAAACATTCGCGTCGTCGGCCACGTCCCGACGCGTGTGCCGATTGAAGAAGCTCTGACACTGGGTCACGTCTCGGTCGAACATCTGACCGGTTACGATGTGGCCTTGAACCGCGCCGGCAACTTCTGGGGGCCGAAAGCCTGGATCAGCATTGACGAAAGCAAGATTCCCGCCTTGATTGCCAAAACGGTCGAAACCGGTGCTTGGAATTGTCCGACCTTGAATGCCTTTGATCTGGTCGCGCCGCTGTTCGGTGCAACGCCCGCCGAACGCGCGGTAATCGTGCAAAACCGCCGATTGATGGTGAAAGCCTTGCACGAAGCGGGTGCGAAATTGCTGTCCGGAACAGACGCCGGAACCAACGTCACCGCCGCCGGAACCGGATTGCACGATGAGCTGGCGGAATTGGTTGTCGCGGGTTTGTCGCCTTACGCGGCGCTCAAAACCGCGACGCTCAACGCGGCGGAATTCCTGGGCAAGTCGGATCAAATCGGCAGCATCGCCGTCGGCAAACGCGCTGATTTGATTTTGCTGCAAGCCAACCCGCTCGAAGACATTCACGCCCTGGCCGCAATTAGAGGCGTGATGCTGCGCGGCAAGCTGTCGCCGCCGTTGCGAACCCTGCCGTGCCGACCGCCATTGAATCCGCGCCTGGAAGGCCGAACGATCCGGCAGTCCACAGCCTTCGTCAACGTCCACGTCATCCCTATGGATTCGGAGCGCGTACTTCGCAACCAAACCGTTTTGATTCAGGATGGCCGGATTGCGTCCATCGAACCGGCGGGAGCGGAGAAGCCTTTTGCCGGGCGGGTGATTGACGGCGGCGGGCGGCAGTATTTGATGCCTGGGGTGGCCGATATGCACACGCACATTTTCGATGCGGATGAAATGCTGCTTTACCTGGCCAACGGTGTGACGACCATCCGCAACCTGCACGGCACGGCCACGCATTTGCGCTGGCGCGAGAGTTTGAAAAAAGGCGAAATGCTGGGGCCGCGACTGTTTACCGCCGGGCCGATTGTTGACGGCGACCCGCCCGCGCGGGCAACCAACAAAGTGATCCGCACCGCAGAAGAAGCCCGGCAAACGGTCGCGGAGCAAAAACAAGCCGGTTACGACTTCCTGAAAATTTACGACAACCTGCCGCGCGAACTTTACAACGTCCTGGCTGAAGAAGCTGCCAAACGCGGCTTGCCAATGACCGGCCACCTGCCGACGCCGGTCGGCCTGACGGGGCTGCTGGAAGTCAAAGGGCAAAAATGCATTGAACACGTTGAAGAATTGCTGCCGTTTTTCAACGACGGCAGAACAAAGACCGGCGTGCGCGAAATGGCCGAATCGCTGGCTCGCGCGGGCGTTTGGGTGACGCCGACAATGGATGTTCACGACAGCGCTTTGCGGCAGCACGCGGATTGGCCCGCTTTGTTGGCGCGGCCCGAAATGCGCTTTCTGAATCCGGCAACGATGCGCACCTGGGGCTGGCAGGAAACTGGCGAAAGCCGCGCGCGCGTTCCGGCAGGCGCGGAACGTTATCGCCGCACGATGGCTTTTTTTCAAAACACGCTGCTGCCGGAATTGCAGCGCGCAGGCGTGCGATTGCTTCTTGGCACGGATGCGCCGATTCCCGCGCTCGTTCCCGGCTTCGCTGTTTCCGACGAATTGCGCGCCTTTGTGCAAAGCGGCCTGACGCCCTATCAAACGCTGACGGCGGCAACCAAAAACGCCGCCGTCTTCACAGGGCAGGAGGCCGAATTCGGAACTGTCAGTGTCGGCAAGTCGGCCGACTTGTTATTGCTTACGGCCAATCCGCTGGAAGACATCAGCAACCTGGAGAGCCGTGTCGGCGTGATGATACACGGGCGCTGGTTGACTGCCGAAGAATTGCGCCGCAAATTGGAAGACCTGGCCGCGAGCTACGGCAAGTAAGAGCAGACCTTTCCAAATAATTTGACCGTTCCGATTTTGACATTCGTCCATCCCACATCCGCACACCCGACAGCCTGCCCCGCCGGAAATTTGTTCCAAAACAATGTCTTACTCGAAGCTTGCTGCTGGTACGCGACTTGTTTGCGCTGAGACCAAACATCCCTTTCCAGGAGAAAACAATGACAACGTTATGGCAGGACTTGCGCTACGGCGCGCGAATGTTGGTGAAGCAGCCCGGCTTCGCATTGATCGCGATTGCGACATTGGCGCTGGGCATTGGCGCGAACACTGCAATTTTCACGGTTGTAAACGCGGCGTTGCTGCGAGGATTGCCCTATCGCGCGCCGGAGCGGCTTGTGCATCTGTTCGAGACTACTCCGCAGCAGTCGTATTCGCAGCGCGAATTTTCCTATCCCGATTACCAGGACTACCAGCAGAGCCAGGCTTTCGAGGGAATCGCGGCTTACTCTGGCGGCGGCGCGATTCTGACAGGGCGCGGCGAACCGCAACGCATTTTCGCGCCGGCGGCTTCGGCGAATTTCTTCAGTGTGCTGGGTGTCGAACCGGCGTTGGGACGCACCTTTCGAGCGGGCGAAGACGCGCCCGGCGCTGAGCGTGTGACGGTACTGACTTATGGACTGTGGCAAAGAATGTTCGGCGGTGATCCCGGCATCATCGGTCGGACGCTGACCATCAGTAATAATCAGTACACGGTTATTGGCGTGTTGCCGCCGAGCTTTCAATTCGCTTTGCGCCCGGCGGATTTGTGGCTGTCATATCAGCCGACGCAGAACCAATTGACGCGCCGTTTTATGCACGGCACGAATTTGATAGGGCGACTGCGTTCCGGCATCAGCGTCGAGCAGGCAAACACCGAAGCAGGCGCAATCGCGCAGCGCATTGCCGCAGAGCACAAGGAATCGCACGCCGGCGTGCGGTTGCTATTGACGCCTTTGCAACAGCAGGTGACGGGCGCGGTCAGACCTGTGCTGCTGGCTTTGCTGGCGGCAGTCGGGTTTGTGTTGTTGATGGTTTGCGCCAATGTCGCCAGTTTGTTGTTAGCGCGTTCGCTGGCGCGGCAAAAAGAAATCGCGCTGCGAACGGCGCTGGGCGCAACTCGCGGGCGCGTCATACGCCAATTGCTGACCGAAGCTTTGTTGCTTTCCGTGCTGGGTGCGGCGGGCGGTTTGTTGATTGCGCGTTTCGGGTTGGATGCGCTGGTGGCCGCGTTGCCGCAAAACCAGCTTGCCGCAATGCCGTTTTTCGCCACCCTGAAACTCGATCCGGCAATTCTGATGTTCGCGCTAGGACTGGCGCTGTTGACCGGCATCGTTTTTGGTCTGGCTCCGGCGCTGCAAGCTTCGCGGCTGGATTTGCAGGGGGCGTTGAAAGAAGGCGGACGCACCACAGGCGGCGCGCGGCAACGTTTGCGCGGCGCGCTAGTGGTGACGCAGTTGGCGCTGGCCGTGGTCTTGCTGGTCGGCGCGGGCTTGATGATGAAAAGCCTGCTGCGGCTGATGCACGTCAATCTGGGCTTTGATCCAACCAACGTCTTGACGATGACCGTTGTGTTGCCGCCCAACAAGTACACTGAGCCGAATCGAATGACAGCTTATTACAAACAATTGCAAGAACGTTTGGCCGCGCTGCCCGGCGTTGCGAGCGCGGGCACGGTCAGTCAGTTGCCGCTGCAACCGGGCAACACCACTCGCTTTATCGTCGAAGGCGAGCCCGTGCCGCCGCCCGATCAAGAAACGGAAGCCAACTTTCGGACGGCGGGCGATAGTTATTTTTCCACGCTCGGCATTCCGTTCCTGCAAGGCCGAAACTTCACCGAACGCGATAAGGCTGACGCCACGCAAGTCGTTATCATCAATCAATCGCTGGCGGACAAACTGCTGGGCGGGCGCAATCCGCTGGGACGCCGGTTGCTGTTTCCGGCCTTTCCGAATCAAACGGTGGAAATTGTTGGTGTGGTCGGCGATGTAAGGACGACGGGCTTGGATCAAGCCGCGCGCCCTGTGCTGTATTACCCGTTCACGCAAAACGCTTCCATTGCCACAACTCTTGTGGTGCGCGGCAAGACCGACGCGGCGGCGCTAACCGAAGTCGTGCGCAACGAATGCCGCGCGTTGGAACCTGACGTGGCGCTGTTCAACGTGCAGACAATGGAAACGCTGATAGAGCAAACGCCGGCGGCGTTTTTGCGCCGGTTGCCGGCGTGGCTGACTGGCATTTTCGCAGCGGTGGCATTGCTGCTGGCAGCCATGGGTGTTTACGGCGTGGTGTCGTATTCGGCCAACCAACAAACCCACGACATCGGTGTGCGGATGGCGCTGGGCGCGCGGGCGACGGACATTTTGAAACTGGTTATGCGGCAAGGATTGGCATTGGCGGTGGCGGGCGTTGCGCTCGGCGCGATTGCGGCGCTGGCATTGACGCACTGGCTGAACAGTTTGCTTTATGAAGTGAGCGCGCGCGATCCGCTGATTTTCGCCGCCGTCGTCGGCACGTTGTTGCTGGTGGCGCTTGCGGCCTGCTGGATTCCGGCGCGACGGGCAACGAAAGTTGATCCGATGATCGCGCTCCGCAGTGAGTGATGATACGAATTATTCGAAGAGGAGTTTGAGAGGGCGTGGGAGAATGACGATTTCCTGACGATTCAATTACAACGCTGACATACCAGCAATTCAATTGAATCAGGTTGGGAGGTCGCGAGATGAAAAAGCCGCCGCAAGATGAGCCGCCGCTGAATGCGCATTACGCAGGACCAGCCCGCGCCGCTCATTGCCGTTGCCGCAATGCGGCTCGTTCTGCATGCCTTTCATCCCACCAAGTTTCTTCCCGACTCCGACGTCGAATTAAGTCAGATGTACCGCTAGGCGCTGCGCGGGCGGCGAACGCTGCTTGTGTTCGACAACGTGGCGGATGCCGCGCAGATCGAACCGTTGTTGCCGCCGCAGGAAGCCTGCTGATTGCCACGGCGGGCAGCGGATTCGCGCCGACCGCCGGATTGGCCGGTGTCCTCGTCTGGCAAGTCGAGGCGTTGCCCGCCGCTGACAGCCGCAAATTGTTGTTCGGCATTGTGCCCGGTCTCGGCAAACAGGCACAGGCGCTGGCTGATTTATGCGAAGGGCGGCCGCTGGCGC
>CAZRXE010001628.1:0-2128 GCA_964603695.1 uncultured Heliomicrobium sp. | reverse complement strand
GGCCAATTCCAGTTCGGAGCGGCGTTGTGCCAACAAGCCTTGTCGGTTGCGGACTTCTTCGAGCGCATCCTGATAGCGGCTTTCGGCAACTTTGTAATCCGATTCGACGCGATCCTGCTCGGCTTTGGACTGAATGCCCTGCGCCACAAGCTGGCGCGTACGATTACGAATCGCCTGCGATGAATCCAAGACCGCACGTGCCTGCCGCACCGTAGCTGTGTTATCCGCATTCACTTGGTCGTCGCTGCCGGAAAGCGACAATCCCAAACGGGCGCGGGCCTGTTGCAAGGCCGCCTCCGCTGCATCTACACGCTGTTTGAAATCGGCAGTTTCCAGCTTGGCAATGGGTTGCCCTTTTCTGACCACGCTGCCGAGGTCAATGGAAAGCTGTGGCAAACGGCCCGCTACGCGGAAGCTGAGCGATGCCTGTTCGTCCGCCGCAAGTGTGCCAGTGGCAGTAACAGTTTGGGTCAACTGGCGTTCGCTGGCTTCCACCAAACGAACGGTTCTGGTCGGCAATGATTCGCTGCCAGCCCCGCCTCGTCCGCCACCACGGCCACCGCCGCGTCCAGCCTCGTTCGCTCCCTGCGCATTGGCATTGGGTGGCGTAGCCGATTTACAGGCTGCCAGCCAAAAAACAGGAAATAACAGGAGGCCAAGAAAAGTGCTGTACAAAAAAGAGTTCGTCAATCGGGACATGCGAATAATTTGGTTAAGATAAAAATCAATTTTGCTTACAGGACAAATTTAAGTCCGACATTATAGCGCGCCGAAATAACGCTTGCACTTGCTCGACTACCATGTAAGATAAGCGTGCGCTGAATCTGGCGCTAGATTCTCTCCAACAAGCGGTATCCGTGAGCAGCGAATCCAGTAGGCGATTGTTAACGATAAAGTATTCAACAAGCCTTCTGGAACTGACGAGGAATGTATGTATAACCAGCAAGAAATCGAAATGGTTCGTCGGCAGACCATTCAGATCGAATCCGAAAAACGAGCCTTACTGAAAGCGGTTTCAATCTGGACCTCCATCGCCTGTGCCGTGGGCTTAGCCATCGCTGGCTTTTTCTTTTACCTGTACGCATCAAACCGTAGCGAGGTTACAGAATCACGTACCAAGATTACACAACTGGAAGACAACCTCAAGAAAACCAAAGACGAGCTGCAAAAAAAGACCGCTGAACTGGAACGCCGCGCGCAAGTCGCTGCTGCGCGCAAACAACAGTACGAGACCCTGCTGGCCAAAGCCATGAGTTCCACTGCTTCCTACACAGAAGTTACCCAACTGGCGAAAGAAATCTATGAATCGCCACAAAAGATGGTCGAAGTCCCACGCACGCCGCCCGGCTCGCTCTTCAAATGGTACAAGTATCGGGAGGGTGCCAAGACTTCGACTTACGCGCTGGTGCCAGGGCAAATCGAAGGCAAATATTACATTTATTCCATCCTTGTCTCCGTCACCACGCCACCACCGAAACTCTAGCCTTCCCTTGCTATGCTGCCGCCAAAAGTCGAAGCCATCGAAGCCTATCGTGATCATCACTGGCAGCGCGATCCCACGCAACGCGTCGAAACCGTGTCCCAGGCCGAAGCCTTTGTCGAACGTGTCGGCTTCACCAGTTCGCTGACTGATTCGCGCAAACCCGGCCCGTCGCTCTACGTCACGGTCTGCGGACGTCGCGATGCGGTGATGCCGCGCAATGTGCAAAAAGACCCGGAAGCTTCGCTGACCTGGACGCTGAAGGATGAAGTGATTCGGCGCGGCAAAATGTATTACAGCAAGCTGGCACGCGGGCGTGCGCTGTTTCTGGCTCCCCGAATGATTCCGTACTTTTATGCAGTCTGGGGCATTCGCAAAAGCGAGGAGAAAGCACGATTGAGCGCAAACGCGCGCGCGATTCTCAAGGTGCTGCGCAAAGAATACGAATCCGCGAGCATTGATTTGCGCAAAGATTCCGGGCTGACAGATCGCAAGGAATTCGGCCTCGCCTTCGATGAATTGCAGGCGGCGATGATCGTGATTCCAAGCGAAGTCGTGTACGAACCGAAGTTCACTTACATCTGGACGTTGGCCGAAATTCGCTTTCCCGCACAGCTCAAAATTAAGGTGGATCGCCAAACCGCGTGG
>CAZRXE010001627.1:0-11772 GCA_964603695.1 uncultured Heliomicrobium sp. | reverse complement strand
GCGGAATGGGAATATGCGGCGCGCGCCGGTTCGACGACTGCTTACAGCTTTGGCGATAGCGAATCGGAGCTTGGCGAATACGCCTGGTTTTCCGGCAACTCCGGCAACAAAACGCATCCGGTTGGCGGCAGGAAAGCGAATCCTTTTGGTCTTTTCGATATGCACGGAAACGTTTGGGAATGGTGTTCGGACTGGTATGGTTCGTATGCGGCTGGCGCTGTAACTGATCCTACGGGCCCTAGTACAGGCTCGGGCCGGGTTGATCGGGGCGGCGGTTGGTACGCCATCGCGGTCGTCTGCCGGTCGGCGGATCGCACCCCCCTTTCGCCCGACTCTCGCGGCGGCACCCTCGGTTTCCGCCTTGCGAGGGCGTTACGCTAGAGCACTTTTACCCTCTTACCCTGTCTCGGTTGGTGTAGAGGCAGTGGAATCGTAGCGGAGCGTGGAGGGCGTGCGAGAGCCGCCCGGAACGGCGAAGCGGAGATGTAACTGCCGGCAGTGAGGGACGGTGCGGAAGTGGGGAGAGGACAAACCCCACCGCGAAGCGGTCGAATTTTTTGGGTTTTTGGCGGACATTGGCTTTTGTCCGCCGGCTTCTTACACTTCCGGAAACAACCGAAACAAGGAGAAAAAACAATGAGTGTCACAATTGATTTGCCTGATGAAGTTTATGGGCGATTGGAAAAACAAGCGCGTGCGCAAGGTCGGACTCCGGTTGAAGCGATTGCCCAGGTGCTGGAAGAAGCGGAAGCCGCGCGCGCAAAGGCTTTTTGGGAACGGCTGGAAGAAGAAGGCTTGGTCGCCAAACGCAAACCTGCGCCCGCAGTTGATGCCGAGCCGTTTGAGCCGATCCGTGTGCAAGGCAAACCTCTGTCCGAAGTGATTATCGAGGAGCGGTGTTGATGGCATATTACTTTTTTGACAGCAGCGCACTGGTGAAATACTACGTTGCCGAAGTCGGCTCGCAGTGGGTGCGCGGTATTGTTGATGCGCAGCTCAATGCCAAGCCGACGAATGAGATCGCCATTGCCCACGTGACCGGTGCGGAAATTGTGGCGGCGATTTCCCGGCGCGTGCGTATGAACCTGACGACTGCCGCAGATGGGGCCAAAGCCATTGGGGTTTTCAATACTCATTTTCAAACTAAGTACCGCGTCATCATTGCCACGCTTGAAGTCGTTGAGCGCGCGATGAGACTGGCGGAGAAATACGCTTTGCGTGGTTACGATGCCATTCAACTTGCCGCCGTCCTGATCGTTGAAGAAGAGATGACTGCAAATGGCCTCGGCCCGCTGACACTGATTTCCGCCGACCTGGAATTGAACCGAGCGGCTCAGGCGGAAGGTTTGCTGACTGATGATCCGAACCAACATCCATAGTCGTGCAGGCCAAAAGAAAATTTGCGATAACGAAGGAGATGCGAATGAACTTAGCGCCGATTCAAATCACGATGGAAGAAGTCAATGATCCAACGCAGCTTGCTTCGCTGCGCGCTCAATGGGAGCAGGAGGAGCGCAATTCGGCCTGGTTGCAGGCACACGCGCGGGAAATTTACACCCGGCATCGCGGCAAATTCATTGTCGTTGCGGGCGAAGAATTGTTTGTCGGCGACACGTCGGCGGAAGCTCACAGTCTGGCCAACGCTGCCCACCCGGAGGATCAGGGCGGCATCGGTCGGTACATTTACCCGAAGAAAACGGCTCGAATTTATGCGAATCAATGCTGAACTGAAGTCAATCCTGACCGAATTGCGGCGCGCGCTGGCTGAGCTTTACGGCGAGCGGTTGGTGGACGTGGTGTTGTTCGGTTCGCAGGCGCGCGGCGATGCGGTGGAAGGTTCGGACATTGATGTGTTGATTGTGTTGAAAGGCGAGGTTCGCCAGTTTGAAGAAGTTGCCCGCACCAGCGAATTCAACGCAGCGCTGTGTTTGAAAAACGACGTGCTGATTTCGCGCATCTTCGTTTCCGAAGACGATTACCGAAAATCGCGTATGCCTTTGTTGGAAAACGTTTGCGCGGAAGGAATCCGCATTTACTAGCAAGTCTTGGCCAAACTCTCGCCGGATGATACCTTTCCCGCGCGGTGAAAACGCCGCGATCTTCCCAATTCAAAAATACCGGAGAAATTGATTCGTTATGTCTATTGCTGATGCGCCCGCGATTGCCGCGCTGAATCCGCCGCGCCGAATTTTGCTCGGCCCCGGCCCAAGTCCTGTTGATGACCGTGTGTTGCGTTCGATGGCAGCGCCGCTGCTCGGCCACCTCGATCCGCTGTTTGTGCGCACGATGGATGAAGTGCAGGAGTTGTTGCGCTACGTGTTTGAAACCAACAACCGGTTGACGATGCCGATTTCCGGCACGGGCAGCGCCGGGATGGAAGCCGCCGTCGCCAATCTGCTCGAACCGGGCGAAGAAATCATCATCTGCATCAACGGCTATTTCGGCGAACGCATGCACGAAATGGCGTTGCGCGTCGGAGCTAAACCCGTTCGCGTCGAATGCGAATGGGGCGGCCCTGTGGATTTGGAAAAGACGCGCAAAGCCTGGCGCGAATCCAGCGCGAAAGTCTTGTTCGCCGTTCACGCGGAGACTTCGACCGGCGTGTTGCAGGCGCTCGAACCGTTGCGCGAAATCGCGGACGAACGCGACGGCTTTTTGATGGTGGACGCCGTGACCAGCATTGGCGCGCATTCGATTGGCATTGACCGCAATCGGATTGACGCTTGTTACGCCGGAACGCAGAAGGCGTTGTCCTGTCCGCCGGGACTTGCGCCGGTGACTTTCAGCGACCGCGCCGTGGCCAAGATCAAAGCTCGGCAGACGAAGGTTTGCAGTTGGTATTTGGACACGAATTTGTTGACGGCCTATTGGGCTGACGCTTCAGGCGGAACCGGCGGCGGGGCGCGGGCGTACCACCACACTGCTCCGATCACCATGAATTACGCCTTGCACGAAGCTTTGCGCATCGTTGCCGAAGAAGGTTTGGAAGCGCGCGCCAAACGTCATCAACGCAATCATCGCGCGTTGGTCGCCGGAGTCGAAGCGATGGGACTTCAGATGGCGGTTGCGCCGGAACATCGTTTGTGGACTTTGAACGCCGTTTCGATTCCAGAAGGCGTGGACGATATGAAAGTCCGCTCGCGGTTGCTCAATGAATTCAACATCGAAGTCGGCGGCGGATTGGGCGTTTTCAAAGGCAAAGTCTGGCGCGTGGGATTGATGGGCGCGGGCAGCACTGAAAACAATGTTTTGCTATTGCTGGGCGCGCTGGAAAAATGTTTGAAAGATGAAGGTTATCAACCGAAAGATTCGGGCGTCAGCGCGGCGGCGGCGTTTTATGCTGCAAACTGATCCCGACGGAAAGAAGGTCAGCAATGTTTTGTCCTCGTTGTGGAACGGCGAACACTGAAACGATCAAATTTTGCCGGCAGTGCGGGTTGCCGATTGCGCAAGTCAGCGGTTACGTCGCCACTGGCGGAACCGGCCCGTTGATGGTTCCGCCGGCCATGCCTGTGCCGACAGCGCCAATGCAGTTGGCGGAAACTTCGGAAATGTTGGCGCTGAAGCAGAAACGAGTCCTGACGATTCTGGCGATGATCCTGTTGCCGATTGTCGCTGCCATCGTCGGTGAGGAAGTGTTCAACGCCGGCGAAGTTTTCTCCGTGCTGTTTTTGTTGATCCCGCTTGGCGTCACCTGGGCAGTGTTTCATTACAAAACCCAGTTGCGGCGCTTGCAGGAAAAACAGATTCAACAACACTTCATGGCGCAGCAGCCGTTTTATCCGCCGGCCGGGCAGGCGGTTCCGCCGGTATCCATCCCGCAACCGCAGTTTCAAGCGCAATTGCCGCCGCCGCCGACCAATCCGCTCAATCTCGCCAATCCCATTCCCGGCAGTGTGATCGAAGAAGACACGCGGCGCTTTCCGGCAAATAAGTAAAGGCAGATAAAGAGGAGTTCAATTATGTTTTGTCCGCGTTGTGGCTCGCCCAATCCTGATGCCACGAAATTTTGCCGCCAGTGCGGGTTGGGACTGCAAGCCGTCACGGGTTATGTGGCCGGCGGCGGAACCGCACAGCTTCCACAACCGCAACCTACGTCTCCTAACCCCATTGCCAATGTCACGGAAGGATTGACGCCGAAGCAAAAGATGATTTTGGCGATTCTGGTGATGGTGATGTCTCCGGCGATTTTCGGCACTCTGGGGATGGGATCGTTATCCGGCGTTAGTGCCGTGCTTATGCCGATTGGAATTGTTTTTGTGGTGATGTGGTTCAAGGCGCAGCAGCGCAAATTGCAGGAAGCGACGTTGCGGCAACAGATGTATCCGCCCGCGCAGCCTTATCAAATGCCTGTCCAAATGCCTCCGCCGACGGCTTATGGCTTGCCGCAAGCCGGACCACCTACAGTTTCAGAAACCTATCAGCCGCCCGTTTATCAACATACGTCTTCACCGCCGCCGACCAATCCATTGGGGCGTGGCAGCATTGTCGAAGACGAAACCCGAAAATTGCCGGATCAGAGGTAAAGCCTTTTTCGAGTGGCGATCAAAGTGTTTCAGCTTTAGGGGATTTTTCAGAGGGCGATAAGAAGCCGATTGTCCATCAACCTTCCTCGACGGCGGCGTGTTTCAGCACTTCTTCCTGTGTGGTTTGTTTGGCGTTCAAATCCGCAACAAATTTGCCGCGCCGCATCACCAAGATACGGTCGGCCATTCCCAACAGTTCAGGCAAATCCGAAGACACCATGACAATTGCCGCGCCGGCTTCGGCCAGTTCGTTGATTTCACGATAAATTTCCGAGCGCGCGGCCACGTCCACGCCCCGCGTCGGTTCGTCCAGCAAAAACACGCGCGAACCGGCAAAGAGCCAGCGCGCCAGCAATGACTTTTGTTGATTGCCGCCGCTCAGCCGTCCCACGGGTTTGGCCGGAGCGGGCGGGCGAATGCTCAGTTTTTGAATGTAGCTTTGGGCGGCGGCGGTTTCGGTTTTGCGTTGCAAGCGTCCGCCTTGAATAAGCGCGCGCACATTGGCGAGCGTGATGTTCGTCGCCAGCGGCAGGTTCAAACATAAACCTGTGCGTTTACGGTCTTCGGTCAGCAAACTCAAACCGCGCGTGACGGAATGGCTTGGTTGCGCAGCCAAAACCTTTTCGCCGTCGAGTTCGATTTCGCCGCTTGTCGCGGGCGTCGCGCCGAAAATGGCTTCGACCAGTTCCGTGCGGCCTGCTCCGGCAAGTCCGGCGATGCCTACGACTTCGCCGGCGCGGGCTTCAAAACCGACGTTGTCGAATTTGGGCGGAAGCGACAGGTTGCGAACGCGCAATTTCACTTCGCCGAGGCGTGCGTTGCGCGGCGGGAAGATTTCTTTGAGTTCGCGCCCGGCCATGTGTTTGATGACTTCGTCGGTAGTGATTTCGCCCCAAGCGCCTGTGTGAACGGCGTTGCCGTCGCGCAGGATGGTCACGCGGTCGGCGATTTCGTCTAGTTCTTCCAACCGGTGCGAAATGTAAATCACGGCCAAGCCGCGCGCCTTCAAATCGCGAATCAGCCGGAACAACTCTTTGACTTCCTGATCGGTCAGCGACGACGTCGGTTCGTCCATCACAATCACGCGCTTGGCTTCGACAATCGCGCGTGTGATTTCCACCAACTGCCGGTCGGCGGCGCTCAATCGGCCCAGGCGCGCTTTCGGATTCAGATTGAAGCCGTATTCGACCAGCAAGGTTTTCGCGCGTTCGTTCAAGTCGCGGTCGTTGATGAAGCCGAGCGGTGAAACCTTCAGCGGTTCGCGGCCCAGGAAGATGTTTTCGGCGACGGTCAGATGCGGCGCGAGCGACAGTTCCTGATAAATCATCGCAATGCCCGCCTGCAGCGCATCCGCCGGGCGAGAGAATTTGACCGGCTCTCCGTCAATCAAAATCTCGCCGCCGTCAGGCTGATGAACGCCGGCCAGAATCTTCATCAAAGTGGATTTGCCCGCGCCGTTTTCGCCGAGCAAGGCCAGCACTTCGCCCGCACGTGCCGCGATGTTGACGCCGGCAAGCACAGTATTGCCGGAAAAGGATTTCGTGATGGCGCGCATTTCCAGCGCGGAAGAAGAGGTTGACATAGGTTTTCACCAGATAGTTGCAATTGATGACGCTGTAATTTTGCTGTCGCGGCTGATGACCGGAACTCCCAGTAACAACGCTGTTGCCGCAATGATTCGATCTCCCATTTCAGGCACTTGTGAGCGGACGACCTGACGCAAAGAGTCGGCGACATTTTGATTTAGGTTGACTTCCTGAAGATTGGAGCCGGGCGTGTTTAGTTCAGCTACAACACGGTCAAAGGCGTCGAGCGGGACACGACTTTTCTCGACTAGATAAGCGATTTCGACCAAAGAGATTGATGAGATCGCAATTTCATCACCGGCCTTAATTGTTGTATCCATCATTGCGCCGGCTGTTACTGACAAACGTGGGTCGTTATACAAATACCAAAGAACTGCGTGGGTGTCGGCGACGGCACGTATCATCAAAAATCCTCACTTGGAAAGTTCCCCCACATTTCTCGTTTCGCCTCATCAATGTCTTCCGCAGATGGTGCCGGACCGAGATCAGCCAGCATTCCCCGCAATGGGCGACGCGGCGTTAATGATTCCGGCTCAGATTTGATTGAAGAATTTTCCCGCAGGCTTTTCAAACGTGCGATTAACTGCTCTTGCTCTGCTGGTCTCAATATTTTAGCCAAATTAACTATTTGGTTTATGGTTATTTCCGCTGTGTTCATAACGTGAACTCCTTTCAGATTTTGATGCGCCAAAATACGCCGCTGAGCCGGCTCGAATCAACTTTGACGTCGCAACCAACGAAACACCAGCAAATGCCCAAACCAGGCGGCTTGCACCAAAAATGCAGGTAGCCAGACGAACGGCCAGTCCGCGACGAAAGTATTTGCCGGTTCGTTGAAAAACCGGCGCATCGGAACCGGCGCGGAAAGAATCGCGATGGTGACGATGTTGATGAGCAACGCCAGGCCAACGACATTGAACAGCCAAATCGTCCAACGCGGCGGTTTGCCGCGCTGCAGCCACAAACCCAAACCGAGTCCCAGAATGCCAGAGAGAATGTCGAAGTTGCGGCCTGAGTAAGTCATCTGCACTGGCACGACGCCTTCCTGATAAAGCCTGTGCAGCCACAGTTCCACCGGGATGCGAAAGGCTTGAAAGGCGACCAATCCGGCAATTCCTGCTCCGTTGACCAGCCGCGTTCCGACCGGCGAAAACGCCAGAAATGCCGTGGCGAACGTGAATCCGAAGGCCATCAATAGAAACGGCGGCGGGCGGCGCTCGAACTCGCGCAGGATGCCGGATTCCGCAAGCAGCGTAGAAACACCAAGCCAAGCGGCGACGATCAAAATGCCGATGATCGTCCAGCGCGTTGTCGTTGATTTGTCTTCGCTGCCGACGTCCGCTTTGCGAAGCGCAAGGATGAAGAGAAACGCCAAAACAGCGACCATTGCGATGATCGCTGTTTGAGCCAAAAAGGATGCTTGGGACATTGGGGAAATCCCTTTCGCAAAGTGCAGGGTTATTGGAGCAGGCGCTGCATCTCCGGCGTGTTGAGGTTGTCTTTGGTCAGCAGTTTGACGCCGGTGTCAATGCGGCGTTCGGGCGTTTTGCCGGCGGCTTTGTCCACGATGGTTTTGACGCCTTCGTAGCCCATTTTGAACGGGTCTTGCAGCACCAGCGAATCAATGCCGCCTTCTTGAATGCTGCGCGCGAGGTCCGGGCTGGCGTCGAATCCGACCAGTGTGACTTTGCCTGCCAGATTGCGTTGGCGAATGGCGTTGACCGCGCCGACCGAAGAGGTTTCGTTCGAGGCGAACAAACCATTCAAGTCGGGGTTGGCGGTTAGGATGTCTTCGGCGACCGACAGCGATTTGGCGGCGTTCGATTCGCCGTAAAAAATGACCGGGATCAACTGAATGCCAGGGAACTCTTTGGTGATGGTGTCGCGGAAGCCTTCTTCGCGTTCATCAGTAGAAACCGAACCTTTTTTGACGCCGAGGATAGCGACTTTGCCTTTGCCGCCGAGCTTTTCGCCCATCCGTCTGGCCGCAACCGCGCCGCCTTGGCGGTTGTCTGTGGAGACGTAAGAAACATAGTTTTCCGTGGAAATGCCGGAATCGAAGATGGTTACCGGAATGCCGCCGTCTTGCGCACGTTTGACAATTGGCACGAGCGAATCGCCGTGCGAAGGTGCCAGCACAATGCCGTCCACGCGGCGGCTAATCATATCTTCGACAATGTTGATTTGGCCGGAAATATCCGTTTCCTGCGCCGGGCCTTTCCAAACGATGTCCACATTGAATTCTTTACCGGCGGCGTCCGCGCCGGCTTTGACGCTTTGCCAGAAATGATGCGAAACGCCTTTGGGAATGACGGCAATGGATTTTTTGCCGGCGGGTTTATTCGCGCCGCCGCCGCAAGCCGCAGCCAGCGCAACGACAAGACAAAGAGCGAGGGTGATGGACAATTTGGTTTTGTTCATGGCGGTTTAAGAAAGTACAGCGATTCCTTTGATGTAATCAGCGCCGAAACGATCCTGGGCAAAGCCTTGCGGAACGGTTTCGAGCGATTGATAGCGATGTGTGACAAATCTGGAAACGTTGATTCGGCCTTGTTCGATCAATTCCAGCGAACGGCGGTAGGTGCTCGGTCGTCCGTCGGCGTCGAATCCGCCGGAAGCGCCAATGGGCGCGATTAAGGTTGGTTCCAGGAACTGCACGTTGTTGAGTACGCCCAGGTCCACGCCGTGATGGCCGTGGCCGTACAATACTACTGTCGCCTGTTTGCGCAGCAAGCCGGGCATTTGTTTGAAGAGTTGTGCGATGCCTGCGGATTCGATCAGGAAGTTGATGCGCTCGCCGCGCGTCAATTCGTTGACGGCTTCGACCAGATTGACTGCTGTCGGATCAATCGCCGTCGCGCCGTAATCGGTCACCAGTTGGCGGCGCGTTTCGTTCGGTTCGCTGACGATCAGCAGTCCGTCAAAGCCTATGACGTTGCGCAGGTATTGCGTGAAAAGCAATCCGGCGGGGCCTGCGCCGCAGATCAGCACGGATTTGACGGGGCGTTCCGCTTCGCGATGAAACTGATAACGTGCGGGAGTTCTCAGCGCGACTTCCATCGTGTGCCGAATGCAGCCGAGCGGTTCGGTCAGCACGGCTTGTTCCCAGGGCAAATCGCTTTCGATCTTGACGGCATTGGCGGAGGGCAGGGAAAGGAAGTCCGCCAGTGCGCCTTGCAATCCGGTGATGCCGTGTTCGCTGTAACGCGCGCATTGATGCGAATCGCCCGTCTCGCAGTATTCGCAAGTCTGGCCATCGCCTCGGCTCAGACAGTTCAAACCCTGATCGGCCACCACGCGGTCGCCAGGTTTCAAATCCTTGACCTCGTTGCCGACGGCGACAACCGTCCCGCAAAACTCATGACCGAGAATTTGCGGTTGTTCTTCAAAGGGAACTAAACGACCGGAAGCATCCGAGTGGTAATTGGCGTGACCTTCGTAAATATGAAAGTCCGTGCCGCACAAACCGACCGCGCCGACTTTGAGCAGAACTTCGCCGGGACGCGGCGTTGGCGCGGCGACTTCGCGCAGTTCCATTTGTCCGGGAGCGTGTAGAACTAAAGCTTTCATCGAGGTTATTGATCCAAATCGCTGGTGTCCAATCGGTCTTCGCCATGCAACAGCTTGAAACGCTCAATGGTTTCTTTCACGCCTTGCGAAAGCGAAGTGTGTGGCAGGCCGCCTAGCGCGGCATTGATTGCCGAATCGTCCAGTTGCGAAGGCATTTTGATGCCCTCCGGCGCGACTGTGATCGAACCTTGCGCCGCCGGAACCCACTTTTCAATTTCCGTCACGACATCGGCCACTGGAACGGTTTCGCCATGCAGATTGAAAACGTGCGCGCCTTGCAAGTCCACTTTGGCGGAACGAATGAAGGCGTCGGCGCAATCGGCGACATAAAGAAAATCCGTTTTTCCGCCGAAGCGAATGTGAAACGGGCGTCCGACGACAGCGGCTTTCATGGCTTTGGTCGGATCGGAAGTCATGCCGAAATCGCGTCCGGGGCCGTAAACAGTCAACGGACGCAAGCCCACGCTGCTGATGCCGTTGTCCAGAAAGTAAACACGGGCATTGTCTTCATTGCAGCGTTTGAATGCGCCGTAATGCGTGGTCATTCCGCCGGCGGCGTTTTCGCTGACAGCTTGACCGTCTTCAGCTTCGCCGAAAACGGCGGCGGAACTGGCATAAACAACGCGCTTGATTTGCCCGCCGGAATTTTTGGCAGCTTCAAAGACGTTGATCGTGCCGACGACATTGACCATCGCGCCGTGGCGCGTATTGGCGCGGCAAACTGGAACCTGCACGCCGGCCAGATGAATGATGTGGTTGATGTGATCACGTTCAACGATGCGGGAAACCGAGTCGCTGTCGGTAATGTCGGCTTCGACGAATTTGGCTTGAGCGATTTCGTCATCGTCCATAATCAGCCGCAGCCGCTGCGGATTGGCGCTTTGATCGAAAATAGTGACGTTGGCACCCTCGGCGAGCAGCCGTTTGACTACCCACGCGCCGATGAACCCGTGCGCGCCGGTGACCAGAAAGTTTTCTTGAGACATCAGTGCTTTGCCTTTTATGAAAAATAGATTTTTTGGAAGCGGGCGCATCATAGCAACTGCGCCCGAAATTGAAAATACGGCCTTGTTCCTGCGCTGCTTCGCTTGCGGAAAGCGGCAATAAAAATAGCGAAACGGCGTCAGTGAATTGTTCGGGACAAGTGCCTCTGTTGGCATTTGCCCGGCCAAACGCAGTAGCTCAGACGATTTACTAAATTCCAAAAATTTCTTTTGTTGGTGTGGCTTATGAATCGAATCCCCCTTCGCCGATTCTCTTGCTTTGCCATTGCTTCGCCAGGCTTAAAACTTTGGCGGCTGACTGTTGCCGCATCTGTTTTTTTGCTTTTTGCGGTTTTTCCAATATCAGCCGAGCAGTTACCGATCAAAATCTTCACCACCACCGATGGGTTGGCGCAAAACACCATCAATCGTATCGTCCGCGATTCGCGCGGCTTCCTCTGGTTCTGCACCGGAGACGGGTTGTCGCGTTATGACGGTCACAGCTTCGTCACCCTCGGCGTCGCGCACGGGCTGCCGCATCGCCGCGTCTATGACTTGCTGGAAACACGCTCAGGCGAGTATTGGATAGCAACCGGCGGCGGGCTGTGCCTTTTCAATCCCAAAGGCGAGCCAACCGCTTATCCAACAGCTTTCTTGCCCAGGTTCACGGTCTTTCAGCCCGGCATTGAGGAACGTAGCAAGGCCGTGACGCGGCTTTGGCAGGGTCGCGCGGGCACGGTGTGGTGCGGAACGCAGCGCGGTTTGTTCAGGGTTGATGTGGCAGACAAGCAAGTTCGTCTGATGCCGATTGACGTTGGGATGCCGCTGCAATTTCCTGAAGTCGGCTGGATTTACGATTTGCACACCGACAGCTTCGGACGGTTGTGGATCGCCTCATCGGATGGCGGTTTGGCGCGTCTGGACGAGCCAGACGCGGAGCGGCCAGCCTTTCGCATTTACACCACGGCGGACGGACTATCGAGTTTGCGGGTGAGGTGTCTGACCGAAGGAAGATCGAAGACAGCTCAATGACTTTGCGAGTCGCCGACAATGGCCGAGGCTTCGTGGCAAATGAATCCGACACCGGCAACGGGCTTCGCAGCATGC
>CAZRXE010001626.1:0-13970 GCA_964603695.1 uncultured Heliomicrobium sp. | reverse complement strand
GTTGACGCTGAATTTATCCAGGCGGACTCCGCCGACGATTCTTAGCCAGCGCGTGGCGTCATATTCATCCTGCGCGAAAAAGGCCAGGTTTCGGAAATCGGACTTCGGCACGCGCTGGGGAAAAGTCGTCACCGGCGGCCCAAAAGAAATACTGGCCGGAATGAATCGCGGCAGCGCGGGCGCGCGAGTGGCGAACCCGACAATGCCTGTTTCGGTGACGTTGACGCGCGAATCGCGGCTGTGATCCAGAAACCAGCTTGCGCCGGTGGTCAGTATGTTACGGCTGCCAAGTTTGAAATTACTCTGAAAATCCCAGCCGTAGCTTTTCACGTTCTGCCGCGTGTCGGTCAGCAGCTTGACGCGAATGATCGAATCCAAAGGCTGTTCGCCCGGACGCGGCGGCGCTGAACTGAACACCGCGAAATCATTCCGCAAATTCCTGTCCTGCTGCTGGTGATAAACATTGAGCGCCACGCGCGAAAACCATTCGGTCAGCCCGTAGCGTTCGTACCGAAACCCGTATTTGTCCAGATTGCTGAACGGCAAACTCAGCGTTTGCGAAAAGAACGGCGCGGTGAAATCCGGGAAGCCTATGTTGCCGTTTCGGCGACGTAGCCAATTGACACGCAGACCACCTTTTTCGCTGGTGAACAGCCGTGCGACGGCGTTGACCGCGCTGCCGTGCGCTTGCGAATTGGGGACTTCGGAACTTGTGCGCGTGAACGGCGCGTTAAACGGATCGGCAAAAACGCGGCTCAGGATTTGTTGCCGCAGTTTGCCTTCACTGTGCAGGAAGTTGCTGGTTTCGTTGAAGGGTTCGCCGGCGTGGTAATTCTCGAAACGTTCCAGTTCTCCGCCGAAGCGAAACGCGAACCGGCGACCGGAAACATCGAACCGCGCGCTGCCTCTGCGCCCGTTTTCATTCGTGCTGTAAAAGGTGTTCAGCGTACCGCCGAAGCGCAAACCGCCGGCGGAAGTTCGCGGCTGATCGGTCAAAATGTTGATCGTGCCCGACAGCGCGTCGGTTCCGTAAAGCACGGAGCCGGATCCGCTGACGACTTCCAGGCTTTGAATGCTGGTCGGGTCAATCAACCCGATTTCGACCCCGGCGCGATCCGTGGCCACGCGCGAAGTGTTCAGCCGTTCTCCGTCCACCAAAATCAAAATGCGCGACGAATCCAGGCCGCGCAATCTGGGACGCAGTTGAAAAGGCCCGTTGCCGACCGGCGTGATGTTCGCAACGTTGGCCAGCGCGTCCTGCGTTCCCGCGACATTTTGCCTGAACACGCCTTCGCCGGTAATAGTTTCCGCTCGCACCGGCACATCCTGTATTTCGCGCTCGCCGCGAATGGCCGTCACCGAAACGACTTCGGTGATGCCGCCGGGCAACAGTTCTATGTTGGCTTCGATCTGTTCGCCGCCGGAAACCAGCGTGAAACTACGCGTAACTGACGAAAAACCACTTTTTTCCACCGTCAACCGGTAGAGGCCGTTCGATAGATTTTCAAAACTGAACTCACCGGTCGTCCCGGTCGTCGCGACTTGTTCGGTTTGCGTCGCCAGACTTTTCAGAACGACCCTGGCCGATTCGACCGTCGCCGAAGTTTGATCGCTGACTTTTCCAAAAATTCGGCTGCCGGTTTGAGCAGAACTGTGGGAACTAAAAAGCAGAAAAACACAAATCACCGACAGAAGCTGTATGACTCTCTCCATTCATTACTCCGTAAACTTGCAGGGATTGAGACAAGCCCAAGAATCCAACATCAATCATACTTATGCAAGCACCGTCTCTGAACCGTAGCATCCGCACCGCACCGTCAAAAGGCAAAGTTTGACAAGGCAAATGACCATTTCTATACTCGCGCCGCTTTCGCAAAGCTCGCTTCTTCATTCACCAAGTTTCAATTCCAACAAGCATTTACCGCCGCCGGAGAGCTGCGATGAACATCCACGACATCACCGTTCCCATCTCCACCGAACTTCCGGTTTACCCCGGTGACGGGCCGATTGAGATGGAACAAATCATGTCGCTCGAAAAAGGCGACATCGCCAACGTCACGCGGCTGGCGTGCAGCACGCACGTCGGCACGCACGTTGACCCGCCCTCGCATTTCATTCCCGGCGCGATGCCCCTCGACGAATTGCCGCTCGAAACTTTGATCGGTCAGGCCAGAGTCGTTGACGTAGGCAACGTGGCCGCGATTGACGCCGAAGTTTTGCGCCGCTGCAACCTGGACGGCGCAACGCGCGTGCTGTTCAAAACGCGCAACTCCGAATTCTGGCCGCCAACGGACAGCACCTTTCACGAAGATTTCGTTTACATCGAACCGGACGCCGCCCAATTGCTGGTCAATCGCGGCGTGCAATTGGTCGGCATAGATTATCTGTCCGTCGAAAAATTCAATTTCGACGAACCCAAAACACATTTGATCCTGCTGGGCGCAGGCGTAATCGTGGTCGAAGGTCTGGCGCTGCGCGATGTTCCGCCCGGCGATTACGAATTACTTTGCCTGCCGCTGAAAATCAAAAACGGCGACGGCGCTCCGGCGCGCGTCGTTTTGCGAAACTAACCCAATCAACCAAAGGAGTTTTTTCATGGCCAACCTGGATTCTTTCATCAACAACTGGAGACGCATTCACAAACAAACCACTAAATTGATTGCCGTTGCCCCGAACGACAAATATGACTGGAAGCCATGCGATTCAGGCATGACGCTCGGCGAACTAATCAACCATCTGTGGTTCACCGAAGCCGGTCTGGTGGCCGCCGCCAAAACCGGCGTTTTCCCGAAAGAAGCGCCGCCGCAAATCAACGACACTGCGGAATTAATCGCTGCCTACGACAAAACTCACGAAGAATCCGTCGCCACCGTCGCCGCCATGACGCCGGAAGAGTTGGGCGAACAGCTTACGCCCTTCGGTCCGGACAAACCTATGTCGCGCATGGCACTACTGCACGTGATGCACGAACACGAAATCCATCATCGCGGTCAGTTGTACACCTACCTGCGCATTGCCGGCGTCGAAGTTCCACCGCTGTTCGGCTAAGGAATGAGGATCAGACGTTGAGACGGGATGGACAGGATTTTTTTTTCAGGATGAACAGGATTCAAGCCTAATCGGAACCTTTCCGGCATCGGCTCTCTTGTTAATCCTGTTGGAAATCTTGCTCATCCTGTCGAAAAAAAATGCCTCAATTTGGCGGACTTAGTCCAAAGCTTTATGAAGTGGGATTCCGACCTTTACGACCAAAAACATTCTTTCGTCACCAAGTACGGCGAAGACCTGCTTTCGCTGTTGCAAGCCCAACCGGAAGAGCGAATTCTGGACATCGGCTGCGGCTCAGGCCATCTGACCAAACGGATTGCCGATGCGGGCGCGGAAGTCATCGGGCTGGATAGTTCGCCGGAAATGATCGCCACGGCGCAAACGGCTTATCCGGGAATCAACTTCATTGTCGCCGATGCTTCCGACTTTTCTTTCGCCGAATCGTTTGACGCCGTCTTTTCAAACGCCGCACTGCATTGGGTGGAACGCGCCGAAGCCGCCGTCATTTGCATGGCGCGCGCGCTAAAACCCGGCGGACGTTTCGTCGTCGAATTCGGCGGCAAAGGCAACATCGCCGGAATCGCCAGGGCTTTGGAACAGGCTATTCACCATCTGCACGGACGCAAGGTCAATGCCGACAATTACTTCCCCGCCATCGGCGAATACACTTCGCTGCTGGAAAAACACGGCCTCGAACCCGTCAGCGCCCTGCTCTTTGATCGCCCGACCAAACTGGAAGGCGGCGAGGAAGGCTTGGAAAATTGGATCAAGATGTTTCGCCGTGAATTGGTCGTCGGCTTCAGCGACGCCGAGCGCCAGGCCATTTTTGCCGAGGTTAAATCCGCTCTGCGCGACAAACTGTTCCGCGACGGCAACTGGTTTGCCGATTATCGCCGGTTGCGAATCGTGGCTTTCAATCAATAGACCTTCGATGGCAGACAAATCCGACAAACGACTCATCAGCAACGCCCTGCCGGGCCGACCGCAAGACTCGCCCAGCTTCCGCGAGCGCGTCTATGAACTCGTCCTGCGCATTCCCGCCGGACGAGTGATGACTTACGGTTCGGTCGCGCGCGTGCTGGGCGCGGGTTACGACGCGCGCGCCATCGGCAACATCATGTATGCCACGCCCAAAGACGAACGGAACATTCCCTGGCATCGCGTCATCAATTCGCAAGGCGGCTGTTCGACCGCCGGCACGACCACGCCGCCCGATTTGCAACAACGCCTGCTTGAAGCCGAAGGCATCGTCTTCAACGACAAAGGCCGATGCAAAATCGAAACCTATCTGTGGACGCCGCCGGAATACAACACGGAAACCAACGATCAACAAAGCAGCTTATTTTCATAACCGAACGAGGAACCGATGGAGAATCTTCCGGCAAAACCGCCTTATCAAGTCGCCGCGCCGCGATATTCAGTCGCGCATCACATGGTCACGACAGCTTTTGAACTGCCCGGCTTTCGCATCATTCGCAATCTGGGCGTGGTGCGCGGCATCACAGTGCGTTCGCGTTCGGTGTTCGGAACTATTGGCGGCAGCCTGCAAACGCTGGTCGGCGGCAACATTTCCCTCTTCACCCAGCTTTGCGAAAAGGCACGCGAAGAAGCGTTTGAAATCATGATCCAACACGCTTCGGAAATCGGCGCGAACGCCATCATCGGCGCGCGTTACGACGCCAACGAAGTCATGGGCGGCGTTACCGAAGTTCTGGCTTACGGCACGGCTGTAGTTGTCGAACCGCTGGAAACGCGCGGCTACAGTGAGGAAATCCAATGACCCACTGGCTGACGTTTTTTTTGCTCCTGCTGACGTGGGACGGACTTCAGTCCGTCTCTAAGCCGGGACAGGCAAAAGCCCGTCCCACGAAAAATGCGCCACGCAATTTCACTTTTGATGCGGCAACCAGCGAAATCAACGTCATCCTGACGCAGGAAGGCTTAATCAGCCGTCGTTACCCGACGCATCGCGTCGTGGCCAAAGCTTTTACCGGCAACATCCAACTGCCTAAAGACGAAACCAAAATGACCGCCACGCTCGAAGCCGAAGCCAAAGCCATGACCAACGTGGACGCGACCATGGGCGATTTCGAGCGCAAGGAATTCCACGCCGTCTTGCGCAACACCGTGTTGGAAGCCGACAAATTCCCCACCATTAAATTCGTCGCCGCGTCGGTCAGCGACTTGAAAAAGACAGGCGACCAGCGCACTTTCACGCTCAACGGCGATTTAACACTGCACGGCGTCACCAAGCGCGTCGCCTTTCCGGTCAACACCACGATCAACGAATCGGAGCTTCGCGCCACAGGCGAAGCCAAATTGAAACAAAGCGATTTCGGAATGAGGCCTTTTGAGAAAGGCTTGGGGTTAATCAAAATCGGCGACGAAGTGAAGGTCGGTTTTACGGTCGTCGCCAAAGCCAATTGAGCGGGAGCGGAATTATGCAAAAACATCTTCGACGAATTGCAATCATCACCCTTTGCCTGGCGGCGGCGGCGCTCAACGTGCAATCGCAGGGAAAGGCTCATACCTACACCATCGTTCCCGGCGAAAGCAGCTTCTGGGTGTTCGTTCCCAAAGCCGGCTTGCTGAGCAGCTTCGGCCACGATCACAACATCGGCGTCAAATCCTTCAGCGGCAAAGTTGTCGTTCCCGAAGCCGGCACCGGCGGCGGTTCGTTGGAACTGGAAGTGAACGCGCAATCGCTGGTGCTGCTCGACACCAAACCCAGCGAAGAAGACCGCAAGAAAATCACCAACTCCATGCACAACGAAGTGCTGGAATCGGCCAAGTACCAAAAGATCAGCTTCAAATCGGTTTCCATCAGCGATCTGAAATCGGCGGGCGCGGAAAGCTACACGTTCACGCTCAACGGCGATTTGACGTTGCACGGCGTCACCAAACGCATCGCCCTTCCCGTCAACGCCAAAATCAACGCGCAACAACTTCGCGCCGGCGGCAAATACACGCTGAAACAAAGCGATTTCGGCATCAAGCCTTTTTCAGCAGTCGGCGGCGCTGTAAAGGTGAAGAACGAAGTCGTCGTAAACTTCGACATCGTAGCGAAAGCCTGACAGCGGTTATTCGAGGTGATCATGAGGAGCAGTCTTGCATTGAAAACGTTATTCTTTGTGATCGCGTTACCGTTCGTCTGTTTTGCCCAAGCTCAAGAAGGCCGGAAAGATTGCCAAAATGATTCCGGCTTGCTGCTGAAGAAAAAGGGCACTCCGGCTTTCGTCGGTGCAAAAGATCTCCGCTCAAGAATCATTCGGCACCAAACGCCTGAGTATCCCAAGGCTTGCCGGTGCGCCGGCAGTGTTCAGGTGCTGGCACGAATCAACACAGAAGGCAGAATTGATTGTTTTCGGTTCCTGAGCGGGCATCCGCTTTTGCGAGCAAGCATTTCACAGGTTTTGAAAGAGTGGGAATTTCAGCCCGTGATAACAAAAGGAAAAACCATTTCCGTACTCACCGTCATCACCTTTAGCTTCGACAGTGCTTACGGGTTTTCAGACGACATTTCCGCGCCACAAGAATTGCCTTGTTCCAGCGAGGAAAAAGTATTGAAAGATGAGAAAGGACGACTGGTGTGGTTTGGCTCGCGGGAACTGGAGGAAATGGCTATTCATAAGCCTGAACCAATTCGAGATGCTCATCTGAAAATTGGCGGCACTCTCTTCACGGATATTCTGGTGAACGACAAGGGGGAGGTGATCTGCGCAAAAGCCGCGAATGGTCATCCAATTTTGCGCAATCACGCTGTGGCTGCCGCAAAACAATGGAGATTCAAGCCAATGGTAGTGAATGGAAGACCAATTGCTTTCGCAGGCAGGTTGAGATTTTTCGTTTCGAGCTATTGAACCCAACAGGAGGCAAGTTATGGCTCAAAGAATGAGCATTGAACCGCATCAGAAAATTGAAGTATTCAGTCCGGCAACGTTGAAAAAATTGGGCGCGGTGGAGGTTTGCTCGCCGCTCGAAGTGCGCGCGGCGGTGCAGAAGGCGCGCGAAGCCTTTCGCGTCTGGTCGGCGCTGGAATTGAAACAGCGGGCGGAAGTGTTGTTGTCGGCGCGCGATTTGTTGTTGCAGCATCGCGAAGAGTTGGTCGAATTGATCTGCAACGAAAACGGCAAACCGCGTTTGGAAGCTTTGGTGGAGATCACTTACGTCTGCGACGTGATCACGTTTTACGCCAAGCAGGGCCGACGTTTTTTGAAGCCGCAAGGCGTTACGCCGCATCTGCTGCGCAACAAAAAAGTCACGACCATTTACAACCCGCGCGGCGTCATCGGGATGATTACGCCGTGGAACTTCCCGTTGATCCTGACCATCGGCGAAGCGATTCCGGCTTTGATGGCCGGCAATGCCGTCGTCATCAAACCTTCGGAATGGACGCCGCTGATTGCCGAACGCGGCGCGGCGCTGTTGCAGCAGGCGTTTGCGGCCGCTGGGTTGCCGCCGCAGATTTTGCAGACGGTCAACGGTTACGGCGAAACGGGCGGCGCGCTCACTGATGAAGCCGATATGATCGCCTTCACCGGCAGTATTCGCACCGGCAAAGCCGTGGCCGCGCGCGCGGCACAGCGGTTGATTCCTGTCAGCCTGGAACTCGGCGGCAAAGACCCGATGATCGTCCTGCGCGACGCCGACATCGAACGCGCCGCCAACGCCGCTGTTTGGGGCGCATTCACCAATTCCGGCCAGGTCTGCATTTCCGTTGAGCGCGTTTACGTCGAAGACGCCATCGCCGACGAATTCACCCGCCGCGTGGTCGAAAAAACCAAAGCCTTGCGACAAGGCAGCGATGTGACCGAAATCAACACCAATCACCGCGTGGATGTCGGCGCGATGACTTTCCCCAAACAGATCGAAACCGTCGAAGCCCACGTCGCCGACGCCCGCGCGCACGGCGCGCAAATTCTGACCGGTGGCCAACGCAATCCGGATTTGCCCGGCAGGTTTTATGAGCCGACAGTTTTGGCCGGCGTGGATCATTCGATGAAGATCATGACCGATGAAACCTTCGGCCCGGTCTTGCCGATTATGCGTGTCAAAAACGCCGATGAAGCTTTGCGATTGGCGAACGACACGGTTTACGGCCTGAACGCCAGCGTCTGGACGCGCGACAAAGCCAAAGGCGAGGCCCTCGCCGCGCGGGTCGAAGCCGGCGTGACCTGCGTCAACGATGTGCTGGTCGGCTTCGGCGTGACCGACGCGCCTTCGGGCGGTTTGAAAGAAAGCGGCATCGGCAAACGTCACGGCGCGGAAGGCATTCGCCGTTTCTGTCATCAACAAGTCATCGTCACGGATCGTTTCGGGATGAAGCGCGATCCGCTTTGGTATCCCTATGACGCGCAAACCGAACGCTTCTTAACGCGGGCCTTGGGCGCGCTGTTTTCCTCGAAACTTTCCGCGAAACTGAAATCGCTGCTTGGCAAATAAAACTATGTTCAATCGAATCCCAAAACACTTCCTGGCGGGCGTCATCGCCTTGCTGACGCTGGCGGGCATTGCCGGCGCGGCCTGTTTGCAAAGTCAGAATTCACGCGCCGTGCTGATTCGCCCAGCGCCCGCCGCCGATCACCGCATTGCTTACGGCAAGGACGAATTCCAATTCGGCGAACTGCGTTTACCGAAAACCGCCGGGCCGCATCCCGTGGCCGTGGTGATTCACGGCGGCTGCTGGATGGCGCAATACGGCTTGGGCTATATGGGCCACATCAGCGCGGCGCTCACCGAGGCGGGCATCGCCACCTGGAACATCGAATACCGCCGCGTGGGCAATGCGGGCGGAGGCTGGCCGGGAACATTTGAAGACGTGGCGCGCGCCGCGGATTACCTGCGCGAAATCGCCGCGAAGTATTCGCTCGACCTGAACCGCGTTGTCGTCATCGGTCATTCCGCCGGAGGTCACCTGGCGTTAATGCTGGCCGCGCGAAAGACTGGGAATCCGCTGCCTTTGCGCGGCGTGGTTTCGCTGGCGGGCATCACCGATCTGCGCAAAACCGGCACGGCCTGCGACAAGGAAGTCATTCAGTTCGCGGGCGGCGAAGCGAAAGAGAAAGCCGCAATTTACGATCAAGCCTCGCCGATCCGACTGCTGCCGCTGGGGGTCAAACAGAAAATCATTCAAGGCGAGGCTGACAACATCATCCCGCTTGCAATGGCGACCGAATACGTTGAAGCAGCGAAAAAGAAAAACGATCCGGCGGAATTGATCGCGCTCAAAGACGCCGACCATTTCCAATTGGTAGACCAAAAATCACCGGCTTGGGCGACGGTGCAGGAAGCCGTTAAGTCATTGCTGAAGTAGGTCGAGATCGGGCGAAAGCCGGACAACCAAGCCGTGCTGTCAACTGAGCGCAGCTTTATTAATTCCCGCCCGCTGGTCTGCTTTCTGCCCGGATTGCTTTATACTCTGCACCGCCAACCTAAAATATGAAAACAAAAACAGCTTTATCGTTATCGCGTCAGTACGCGAGTTATTGTTTGTCCGCAGCATTAACTGCGGCCTTCACGACAGAGAGGTGTCCCGAATGAGTTCTCCCCAAGTTCACGTCAATGGAAATGGAAAATTGAATGGTTTGCACACGCAGGCATACACTTCCTCAACTCAGTCTCCTGCCGACGGCGGCAAGCTGATTGTCTTGACCGCGCCGTTGACGGAGACGATTGACCACGCCGGATATTTCATCCAAATGGGAATGGCTTCGATGCCGATTTGGATGGAAGGCGTGATGAACAAGAAATATCCGCACTGGCGCGAAGTCGAATACAACGACGATGGTTCGGCGCGCTACATGCCCGCCGGCGTGCGGCTGGTGGAAGCCTCGCTGCTGCGCGAATACAAACCGGAAGACATCGCCTGCTGTTACCCGGACGACCTGGAAAAATTCGTCGGGCCGAACACGCGCGTCATCGCCGTTTCTACGCACAATCCGCTGGGCGTGACCTTTGCGGCGGGCGTCTACACTTCGATTTTCGGCTCGTCCAAAATGCCTATCAATTCGCATTACTCGCGGTTGATGTTCGAGAAAATCAAAACCAATCCGTTCCGCCAAAACTTCAAAGTCATTGTCGGCGGCAGCGGCGGTTGGCAGATTACGCAAACCAATTCGTTTGAGGAATTGGGCGTTGATTGCGTCGTCGAAGGCCGCTCGGAATCCGAAGACACAATGACGCTGTTTCGCAAAGCCATCAGCGGCGAAACGCTGCCGCGCGAAGTCGAAGTCGGCCATCCCAAAGAGCGCGAAGCCTTGCTGGTTCCAGACCGGCGCACGACTTTCGGCGTGGTGGAAATGACCACCGGCTGCGGACGCCGCTGCCAGTTCTGCGTGCCCGACCTGAACCCGCAGATTGATTTTCCGAAAGACAAAATCATGACCGCCGTGCGCGCCAACGTTCGCGAAGGCAATAAACAAATCAGTCTGGCGACGGAAGATATGTTCATTTGGGGACAGGTTCACACCGAAACGCCGTTTTACTTCCCCAACCGCGAAGCCCTGTTGGATTTGTATTCGTCGGTGGTCAATGAACCCGGCGTTGAACAGCACGTGCTCAGTCATTCAACCATCGCGCCGGCGGTCGTTGATCCCCTGATGATCGAAAAACTCTCCGAACTGCTGTTGCCGAAAAGCCCTATTCATTTGCCTTACCTGAGCAACCATCCGCAAAAGAAAGCTCTGTCGCCGCTGATTGGTCTGGAAACGGGGTCGCCGCGTTTGGGCAAAAAAATCATGCCCAGCAAAGGCATTCCTTTTTCCGTCGAAGACTGGCCGAGCGTCGTGCTGGAAGGTCTGGCCGTACTCAATCGCAACAACTGGTTTCCGGTTATGACCTTGATCGTCGGCGCGCCGGACGAAACCGATGAAGATGTGATGGCCACGCTCGACCTGGTTTACGAAATGGAACGACGCGGACTGTTCGCCTTCCTGGTTCCTTCGATCTTCACGCCGCTGCACGACACGCGGATGCAGGACAAAATGGGCGTTTCGGAAACGCGCCAGTTGTCGCCGCTGCAATGGCAGTTGCTGATGAAATGCTGGAAGCTGAATCTGCGCCCCGGGCTTTACAGTTGGTGGGGGCCAATGGCCTGGCGCACGGGCGCGCTGGCGCTGTGGGTCTGGAAGCTGCGCAAAATCAACGGCCCGAATTTCACCTGGCCGCTGCTCAATTTCGCCAGCGCTCTGCCCGAAAGCTGGATGGAAAAAATGGGCAAGATTTACGTCGGCAAACCGCTGAAGACCAAATCCCGCAAAGAACTGCTGGCGACCATCCGCCCGGCGCAACAACAATTCCTGCGTGAAGATTGTGGCGACCTGCCCGATGGCTGGAAACCGCACAAACCATTGCAGGCATTAAAAGCCGATCTGGTGTCAGCCTGAATCAAAACAATCTGCTCTGAAAAGATAAAAAACACGGATGAACCCGGCGTCATCCGTGGTTTTTCATTTGGACAAACTGTTTACTTCCTGCTGGTCAGCTTTTCCAGTTCCTCCATAGCTTCGTCGTAATGTTCAAAGCGGCGTTCGTCGGCGCGGAAAGCGGCAGTGTGATAGACACGGCGGCCATTGGTAAGTTTGGGGCGATGTTTCATGTGCAGCATTTCGTGGTAAAGCACGAATTCGACCAGCAATTCCGACACGTCGTCGTTGTCCAGCGAACGGCTAATGACAATGGTGTCGTGAACGTAATCGTGATGTCCCAGAATACGACGGGTTTTGCGCGCGCTCCAGGTCAGCGTCGGCGGCTCTAATTCGCTGTTGAAATAGCGCCGGTTGAGCCGCGCAAACAACCGATCCAGATTGTGTTCGCGCCCCACCGAACTGCCGACGTGTTTTCGCCCGCGCTGTTGCCGCGCCAGGTCGGACTTTCGCTGGACTTCAGGATGATAGGCGTATTGGCGATAGAGGTTTTGATACTCCACCCCGACTCGTTTGTTGAAAAGTTTACCGACCAGAATGAACGCCAACGCACGATGTACCGGCGCGGGCGCGTCGCGCACAATGTCCGACAGCCGCACGTAAATCTGTTGCCGGCGCACGCGAATGGTATGATTCAACCCGGCAAAGGGATAAAACGAAACATGAATCTCCGGCGAATCCGACCTGCGGGTAATCTGGCGGAAGGCGTCGGAAAAGTGCATCTTCAACAAACTCTCGCCCGTCGTCATAAGCCTACTCCCTTGAAAAATATGAATTTAGGCTCTGCATGCTAGGGAGTCCGGCAAGCAGGCGTCAACCGAATTTCGCCCCGTGAGGCATCGTGCTATTCTGCGCTCATGCCAAGCAGCAAACAGGAATCAAGCCTTTTCCCGGAACTGGAAGCGCCAACGAAGTCGCGCGCGAAGGGTTTGAAAGCAGACCTTTCCGCCGCGCCGCTGGCTGAACGCATGCGTCCGCGCACGCTGGAAGAATTCGTCGGCCAGGAACATTTGCTCGCGCCGGGAAAGATGCTGCGCCGTTTGATCGAAGAGGATCGGCTGACTTCGCTGGTGTTTTGGGGGCCGCCCGGCACAGGCAAAACCACGCTGGCGCAAATCATCGCCCATCGCACGGCGTCGGAATTCGTCCCGTTCAGCGCCGTCACTTCCGGCATCAAGGAAATCAAACAGGTGATGAGCGAAGCCGGCGAATTGAAAACCAAACTGCATCGCCGCACAGTCTTGTTCGTGGACGAAATCCATCGCTTCAACCGCGCGCAGCAGGACGCTTTTCTGCCTTATGTCGAAACCGGCACAATCATCCTGATCGGCGCAACGACGGAAAATCCTTCTTTTGAAATCAATTCGGCGCTGCTGTCGCGGCTGAAAGTCTTCGTGCTGAATCAACTGACCGAAGACGAAATCGTCAAAATCATGCAACAGGCTCTGACTAAGGGCGAACACGGCCTGGGCAAGCTCAACGCCGAAATCAGCGCGGAGCAATTGCACCGACTGGCAATGCACACGGGCGGCGACGCCCGCACGGCACTAAACACATTGGAACTGGCCGCGCTCGCCGCCCAAGCCGATGAAGCCGGTCATCGCCGCATCACCGACGATGACTTGCAGGAAGCGATGCAGCGCGCCGCCGCGCTTTACGATAAAACCGGCGAACAGCATTACAACCTGATTTCGGCCTTCATCAAATCCATTCGCAATTCCGACCCGGACGCCACGCTTTACTGGCTGGCGCGAATGATCGAAGGCGGCGAAGACCCTATGTACATCGCCCGCCGCATCGTCCATCACGCTTCCGAAGATGTCGGCATGGCTGATCCGCAAGCGTTGGTCATCGCCAGCGCCGCCGCCCAGGCCACGCACCTGATCGGTCTGCCCGAAGCCAAATACGCGCTGGCCGAAAGCGCGCTTTATTTGGCGCTGGCACCGAAATCCAACAAAGTCTGCGTCGCTTACGAATCCGCCGCCGCAGACGCCCGCGCCACCCAAGCCGAACCCGTCCCGCTCCATTTGCGCAACGCACCGACCGGCTTGATGAAAGGCTTGGGCTACGGCAAAAACTACAAGTACGCTCATGATTTTGAAGATGGCAAAACTGATATGGTCTGTTTGCCGGAAAAACTAAATGGAAAGAAGTACTACGAGAACTAAAAAGACTATGGCAGCACAATTCGATCTCCGGGGAAAAGTCGCAATCGTCACCGGCGCGAGTTCCGGCATCGGACGCGCGACGGCGTTGGCGCTGGCGCGCAATGGCGCGGCGGTGGTGGTCAACTTTCACAAAAACGAAAAAGGCGCGCTGGAAACTGTGGCCGACATTCAGGCCATGCGTCGCAATGCGTTGGCGGTACGCGCCGACGTTTCGCAGCGCGTGGAGGTGTTGCGGATGGTCGGCGAAGCCGTGGACAACTTCGGCGGCGTGGACATTCTGGTCAACAACGCCGGCAGTATCGTCAAACTCGTGCCGATTGAAGACTGCACC
>CAZRXE010001625.1:0-5376 GCA_964603695.1 uncultured Heliomicrobium sp. | reverse complement strand
ATCAAAGAGGCGCTGCTTGGCGTCGAACGTCCCGTCACGCCGACCCTGGCCAAAGTTCAACCGATCTTTGAAGCCGTGGAATTGTCTGAAGCCGAGCGCAAAGTCCTGGAAGTTCTTTCCACCGACGTGCCGGCGCACGTTGACCAATTGCTGATTTCCTGTGAGATGAGTTCCTCCGAACTGATGAACGCTTTGCTCGGCTTAGAGATGAAAGATAGAATCAGGCAGCTTCCGGGCAAAAGCTTTATCAAGAGGTTGTAAATGCTGGATTGGTTCAAATCGTGGTTTCTGGAAATCTCCGGCCAAGTGGTTTTCGCTCCGATGTATTTTGCCGCGCCGCTGATGATACTGGTAGGCGCGCTGGATTCTTCGCTTCTGTCGCTGCCGGAGATCAACGATTACATCACCATTGCTCGCGTTGCCAACAACCCAAGTGAAGTTTATTATTTCCCGCTCTTTCCGGCGGTTGGTTCCGTCATCGGCTGTCTGGTTCTCTATCGCATTGCCAGACGCGGCGAACGGTTCGTTTCCAAACGGTTTCATCCCAAACATCTGGATCGCGTCAAGGAGTTGTATCGCAAGTGGGGATTGTTCGCACTGGTCATTCCGGCGCTGCTGCCTCCGCCGATGCCGTTCAAGATTTTCGTGGTCGCGGCGGGCGTGTTGAATTATCCACCCGCACGCTTTGCCGCTACGATTATGATTGCGCGCACGGTGCGGTATTACTTCTGGGGCATTCTGGCGTTCTTTTACCGCAACGAAGTCAAGATTATGTTTGCTTGGCTGGAACAGCACTTCTTCACCGTGCTGGGCGTGATGCTGGGAACGCTGCTGTTGATTGTGATCGGCCGTTTGCTGGTCACACGGCTGAAAAGCTCATCGCCGAAGACACAAGTTTCGTTCACCGACTAAGGTTTCGACCAATCGTTGTCCCACTACTTTTTATCAGGATTCATCCATGAAAACTTTTTTGTTAGGACTTGGCAGCACCATGAAGTCGCTGCAAGCGATGTTGATCGGCTTCGGCGCGCTGGGCATTCTGGCCATAGGCTTTATGGACGCTGCGTTCATTCCGCTGCCCGGGGGCCCGGACGTGGTAGTGATGGCCTTGTCGCACCACAATCACGCGATGATGCCGGTTTATGTTTTTGCCGCCGTCGCCGGTTCCACCATTGGCTCGTTGATTTTGTATTTCGCCGCGCTCAAAGGCGGCCAAACCGTGCTCAGAAAGTTCAGCCCGGAAAAACGCGCCCGCGTCGAAGACCTACTCGAACGTTACGACATTCTGGCGATGTTGCTGGCTTCGGTGCTGCCGCCGCCGTTTCCATTCAAATTGTTCGTGCTCAGCGCCGGCGCGTTCAAAATGCAGCTTTGGCGGTTTGTCGCCGCGCTGGTCGTCGGTCGCGGATTCCGCTTTTTGCTGGAAGGCATTCTGGCCGTCAAATACGGCGAACAGGCCACGGACATTTTTAAACACAACTACCCCAAGATCGGCTTGGGCGTGGCCGCAGCCATTCTGATGATCTATCTGTTCAACAGTCTGCTCAAACGACGCCGGCGCGAAGCCACAAGCTAGTAAACCGATTGTTGAGCTGCGCATCATTGTGTTGTAACCGTAGGCAAGCCGAACGGCCGGGAATCGCAAAAGGATTATTGGCCTTCCGGCTTGCCGTCTTTTATTAACTTCAATTTCCAACCTTCATCAACAATGCAACCCATCGTTCAAATTTCCCTGGATTTAACCGACATCAAAGAAGCAATCGAAACCGCCCGCATCGCCGTGGAAGCCGGCGTGGACTGGCTGGAAGCCGGCACACCGCTGATTCTGGCCGAAGGGCTGCACGGCGTGCGCGCCTTGCGCGCCGAATTCCCGAATCACCCAATCGTCGCCGATTTGAAAACCATGGACGGCGGCTACCTGGAAGCCGAGATGATGGCCAAAGCCGGTGCCACGCACGTTGTGGTAATGGCGCGCGCGCACGCCGAAACCATCAAATGCGTCGTCAAAGCCGGACGCGATTTCGGCATCAAGGTGATGGGTGACAACATGGTCTGCGACGACAAGGCCGCCGCCTCGAAATGGATGGAAGACCTCGGCGTGGATTACATCGTGCATCACACGGGCTTTGACGAACGCAACGGCATTTTTGCCGACACCGGCCACATGCTCAGCCCGCTGGACGATCTGAAAGCCGTCGTCGAAGCCGTCAGCATTCCCGTCCAGGCCGTCGGCGGACTTTCCATCGAACAAGCCATCAGCATGCCGAAGCACGGCGCGCCGCTGGTGGTTATCGGCGCACCGCTGGCGATTGACGCGCATTCATTCAGCACCACCAGCGGTGACTTGAAAGGTATTTTGAGTGAAATCGTAAGGAGAATTCGGGAATGAAACGAATTGAGCAATCTTTTGGGGGTGGTTGGACTGAAACAAAGCTTGAAAGTGTGCGTCAGTACCTGGTTCATTACAGGATTGCGTTGAAGGACAAGCCTTTCAGAAATAAGCCCTTCATCACAATTTACATTGATGTATTTGCTGGTACAGGCTATCGGACGACTTCAAGTAAAAATGAGCCGGAATCTCTTTTGTTTCCAGAGATGGATAATTTTCTTGATGGCTCGGCCCGCATTGCTCTTCAGGTCGAACCAAGGTTCCACAAATTCATTTTTATCGAAAAAGACCCTAATAGATTCTCCGAACTTGAAAAGCTTAAAGGTGAATTTCCACATCTTTCACCAGACATAAGTTTAGTAAATGCTGATGCTAATTCTTACTTGAAAGAATTGTGTAAGCGTACTTCATGGGCGAGTAACCGTGCGGTGTTATTTTTAGATCCCTTTGGCATGCAAGTCACGTGGGACACGATAAAAGCCATTGCTGAAACTCAAGCTATAGACCTCTGGCTACTTTTCCCTCTAGGAGTTGCTGTAAACAGAATTCTCACCAAAACCGGTCGGATTCGTCCAACTTGGCGCGCCAAACTTGATGCGCTATTCGGAACTCCTGACTGGTACGATGCATTTTATAGAAAGAACAGTCAGCCTGGGTTATTTGGTGACGAAGAAGTGACTGAGAAAATAGGAAACTTCGATTCAATAAGTGAATACTTCGTTAACCGCTTGAAAACAGTTTTTGCTGGCGTTGCCGACACCCCTCTTCCATTACGAAACTCTCGTAACAACCCAATATTCCTGCTCTGCTTTGCTGTTGGTAATCCAAGAGGCAAAGACATTGCTCTCAGAATCGCTGGCCATATTTTGAGGAGATAATTTCGTGGCTACAAATTCAACAATTGAGTGGACAGAAGCTACGTGGAATCCATTAACTGGCTGCACCAAAATCAGTCCAGGCTGCAAGCATTGTTATGCTGAGAGAATGGCAATACGTCTCAAAGCAATGGGGCAGGCAAATTACGTCAACGGTTTCAGGCTGACGTTACAGGAGCAGGCTCTTGAGTTGCCGTTGCAATGGCGGAAGCCTCGCACTGTCTTTGTCAATTCAATGAGCGATCTGTTCCACAAAGACGTACCCTCTTCGTTCATTCATCGTGTTTTTGAAGTGATGAACAAGGCGCATTGGCATCAATTCCAAGTTCTGACTAAAAGGGCGGAACGGCTGGAACAAATTGCGCCTGAACTGACTTGGTCGCCAAATATTTGGATGGGAGTAAGCGTGGAAAACTCGGACTACGCTTACCGAATAGACCATCTTCGTCGAACGTCTGCTTACATCAAGTTTTTGTCCCTTGAGCCTTTGCTGGGTCCATTACCTAAACTAAATCTGAAAAACATTGATTGGGTGATCGTTGGTGGCGAATCGGGACCGGGGGCAAGACTAATGGAGCCGGCGTGGGTTAAAGATATTCGCAATCAATGCCAAAGCGCAAAAGTAGCTTTCTTCTTCAAACAGTGGGGTGGTGTCCACAAGAGTAAAACTGGGCGTCAACTCGACAATCGAACTTGGGATGATCTCCCAATGACCAAGTTCAATCGCAATCAAACTCAACCAATCACGAGGATAAGTGCATGAATTCATCTATGACCGCGGTCGTGCAATACGACCTCAAACCCGGTTCGGTCGAAGTTCGCGAAGTGGACGTTCCGGAAATCGCCGAAGACGAAGTGCTGCTGGCTGTCGGCGCGGTCAGCGTCTGCGGCTCGGACGTGCATCAGTATCACGCTTCGCAAAGCTGGCCGGTCAATGTGCCGGTCATCCTGGGTCACGAATTCGGCGGTGTGGCGGCCCAGGTCGGCAAGCGCGTCAAAACCATCAAGGAAGGCGACCGCGTCGTTTCCGAAACCGCTTCCTACATTTGCGGCCAGTGCATGATGTGCCGCACAGGGGCTTACAACCTCTGCCCGCAGCGCAAAGGTTTCGGTTACGGCATTAATGGTGCGATGGCCGGTTTTGTCCGTGTGCCGGAACGCACGCTGCATCACATTCCGGACAGCCTGTCGTTTGAAAAAGCCGCACTGACCGAGCCCTGCTGCGTCGGGTACAACGCCGTGATTGAAAAGAGCAAGGTCAAACCCGGCGATACGGTTGTCGTGTTGGGGCCGGGGCCGATTGGCTTGCTGTGCGCGGAAATGGCGCGACTGGCGGGCGCGGGCAATTTGATCGTCGCCGGCTTGGCCAACGACAAATCCCGCTTGGAAGCGGCCACGGAACTCGGCGCGACGCACGCCGTCAATTTGCAGGAAACTGATTTGAAAGACCTGGTGATGAGTTTGGGCGACGGCTTGGGTGCGCATTTGGTAGTGGATGCGGCGGGCGCTTCGGCGGCATTGAAAACCGCGCTCGACATCGTGCGCCCGGCGGGACAAATCACCAAAGTCGGTTGGGGCCCCCAACCATTAGGCTTTTCGCTCGATCCGCTGGTGCAAAAAGCCGTCAGGCTACAAGGCAGTTTCAGCCACACTTTCCAAAACTGGGAGATGGTGGTTTCGATGTTGGCGTCAGGGCAAATCAATCTGAAACCGATCATCAGCCGCGTGGCTTTTCTGGAAGATTGGAAGGACTGCTTCGACGGCATGCACGACGGGAAGTATGTGAAGGCTGTTTTGCAACCCAAACTGTAATTTCGACCGGCAACCAAAAACAAAAAAGAGCGCGGCAAAGAGGAAATCTACTTGCCGCGCTCTTTTAATTTCAGCCGTCCGGTTCGATCAATCCGCTTTGCGGCGGATGAATGTCGGCACGTCAAGGTCTTCGGATCGCATTGAGGGCTGTGGGATGGAAGGGCGGGACATCTGGCCATTGTTCCCGTTGCCGGTAACCACGGTCGGGCGAATGGGCTGCACCTTTTCCGCTTTGTGTTGATCGAAACCGGTGGCGATGACCGTGATCTTCATTTCGTTTTGCAAGCGTTCGTCGGCCAC
>CAZRXE010001624.1:0-2576 GCA_964603695.1 uncultured Heliomicrobium sp. | reverse complement strand
GTCGGGGCATCCGTTCACCGAAGCGGACATCCGCGCGCTGGCAGCGGAACTGGGCGCGCAGTTAATGGGAATCGTCGGAGACGGCACGCAATATTGCTGGACGCTGTTGCGAAAACGTCCGGAGGAAGATGTAACGGAGTTACTCGCTGCCAGGCCGAAGGTCGTAACTGCCGGGCGAGCAGATAACCTAGCCAACCCCGATCTGTCGCCCCGAAACGGAGACATTTATCTGGGACTGATTCTCGACGGCGTCGCCCATGAATTGGCGAGTGTCAGTAACCTGTTTGTCGAACTCGGTGGGCGGCGATTGCTGCCATGTTACGCCGGGCCAGTGGGAATTCCGGCGGAACACCTGATGCGAGTCAAGGAACTTTATCCCGATTATGATCAACGAACGCAGGTGAACGTCAAAATTCCCGCCGACATTCCGCCGGGCGAAGTTACTCTGCAAGTTATTTTGCCGAACGGCGAAGCTTCGGAAGTAATAACGATTTCCCTGCCTCCAGTAACAAAGCCCGCTCCACGCATCCGAGCAGTTACAAATTACGCCGACAAGGGTCTGGATATTTTCGCTTCCGGGCCGAAATCGCAGATCAGGATTCTGGCCGATCAGTTTGACGCTGATACACAGGCCGGAGACGTGAGAATCCAGGTCAATGAGTTTTGGATTCAGCCGGAAAGCGTGGAATACGTTGCGGGAAACGCTTTTTGGGAAGTTACCGGGCAGCTTCCCGTCGGGATCAATCCCGGCGACGGAACGGTGCGGATTGAAGCTAAAGAGTTGCTGTCGGCTGCGGTGGCTATCCTGATTCAATAACTTCCTGGCTGGAATTTGGAGGGCTGACAATGCAAATGGAGAGACGTGAATTCATAACGATGGCCGGAGCCGCCGTGACGGCGCTTCCTGGCAATACCCTCTCGAAAGGAAAACAAACTATGTACGGACTGATTGGGAAAATGACCGCTGTGGCGGGCAAACGCGACGAATTGATTTCGATTCTGCTGGAAGGAGTGGCCGGAATGCCGGGCTGTTTGAGTTACGTGGTGGCCAAAGACCCGACGGACGCCGATGCCTTATGGATTACGGAAGTTTGGGAGAGCGAGCAAAGCCATAAAGCTTCGTTGTCGCTGCCCGCCGTCAAACAAGCCATCACGCGCGGCAAACCGCTGATTGCCGGGTTCAGCAACAGCACCGTGACCGAACCCGTCGGCGGACACGGACTAGTGCCTGTCAAAAACGGTAAAACGAAATGAAACAATCTCTACTGCACGTTGCTCTGGTTGTTCGCGATTACGATGAAGCCATAGAGTTTTATACGCGGAAGCTGCATTTCACGCTGGTCGAAGACATTTACCAACCGGCGCAGGACAAACGCTGGGTGACGGTCGCGCCGCCGGGATCGAACGGGGCGACGCTGTTGTTGGCGCGCGCTTCGACGCCGGAGCAGGAGCAATTCATTGGCAATCAAGCGGGCGGGCGCGTGTTTCTCTTTTTGCAAACGGACGATTTTTGGCGCGATTACCGCGAAATGGTTTCGCTCGACATCAAGTTCGTTCGCGAACCAAAGGTCGAGGATTACGGCACGGTCGCAGTCTTTGAAGACTTGTATGGAAACCTCTGGGATTTAATTGAACGCTCCTCCAATCAAGCATGAACATCATCATCACGGGCGCGGGCGGATTCGTTGGTCAGGAACTCGCACGCTTTTTTGCCGCTGATCATCGGGTGACTGCGTTGACGCACGCGGCGCTGGACATCACGAATCGCGAAACCGTCATGGACTTCATTCACCAAGCGCGGCCCGACGTGGTTATCAATTGCGCGGTGTTGGGCGTGGATGTTTGCGAAGCCGATCCCGCATTGGCCGAAGCCGTCAACGTTCGGGGGCCGCGTTTGCTGGCCGAAGCTGTGGCGGAAATTGATGCCGAGATCATGCATCTGAGTACCAACTACGTGTTTGACGGCGAGCGCGAGTTGGGCGCGTTTTACACCGCCGCCGACGAAGCCTTGCCGATCAACAAATACGGCGAAACGAAACTCGCAGGTGAACGGGCGGTGATTGCCGCCGCGCCAAAAAGCTATGTGGTGCGAACTTCGTGGGTGTTCGGCACGGGCAAGGAAAACTTCTTCAGCAATGCGGCGCGGTCGCTGGCCGCCGGTAAGCCCGTGCGTGCCGTCAACGATTTGTGGGCTAGCGTGACTTACGTTTCCGATCTGGCGGCCAGAGTCAGCGAACTTCTCAGCTTGCAGCGCTACGGGACGTTTCAAGTAGTGAACGATGGTGTTTGCTCGCATTACGAATTTGCCCAGGAGTTGGCGCGCTCTTTGAACCTTGACGGCGACGTGTTGATTGAGGGCCTTTCCGATGCGGCGGCCAAACGACTGGCACGGCGTCCGCGCAATACTCCGATGCGCTGTTTGATGTCGGAGGCGATTGGCCTTGCGCCGATGCGATCCTGGCGGGCGGTCTTGCCGCAATTTCTTTACGATCTCAACACTAAACTTTGAGATTGCCCGCGCAGCGGAGTATCGTTCGCTCAACAGTCGTTTTTCATCAGATTTCACGGATGTCACA
>CAZRXE010001623.1:0-9712 GCA_964603695.1 uncultured Heliomicrobium sp. | reverse complement strand
CAACGCACCTTGCGCGGCCAACTCGCGCAATTGGGAATCCGGCTCGGAGTTCCACAGGAAATATGACAAGCGCGAAGCCAGCGCGAAATCGTCCAGGCGTCCGGGCTTTTCTTCCAGCGTCGTAAACGCGGGCGAACTCAGCACGGCGGAATAGGCTGTTATCATTGCGTCGGTGAAGCCGTCGCCGTTTTTCAACGCGGCATCCGCCAGTTTCAAAAAGCGTTGCGTGTCCTCTTCGATGGCTTGCGGCGTCGAATGGCGATAAGCGCGTTGCAGGAAGTTGCGCAGCAGCTTGTCAGCATCGGCGTGCGGATTGGCGCTGGAAACGGAACATTTTCCGTCTTTGCATTTGATCGGCAAATCGCCGAACAACATCTTGTGACCTTTGCCCGGCCACTGGTCGCAGCTTGGCCCTGTGACTTCCAACCAGCGAAAGGCTACGCCGGGTTGGCCGTCTTTTTCCGCCAGCGGATTGCGCCAGTTGGGCGGGCGCGAACGAAACAGGCGCACGGCGTCCGGTCGAATCGTTTCGTCTTTCAGCAAATACACTTCCACTTCCTGCACGGCGGCTTCGGGCGCAACGTCCACATTGGCCAGATAGCGCATCTGGCGCGGCGGGATTTCGGCATAAAGCGTAATCGGTTCGTGCGTGCGTCCGGCGAAGGCTTCGGTGCGGCTGGGATGAAACCATTTGTCGCCGGGCTGCGGCCCGGCCCAGAACGAATGCGCCATCAAACGCAGTTTGTAGCGTCCAGGCACTTTGGCTTTGAACTGATTGAAGCGGATTTCCAGCGGTTCGTAAGAACTTGCCACCACGCCCATGCTTTCCAGTTCGCGTTTGGCCGGGTCTTTGTCGCCGACGGTCATCGGCGCTTTCTTTTCCAGCACGGCAACATCAGCTTCATTGCCGACGAGCGGAAAGGTCGCACGTTCGGTGTAAGTGTTGAACTGCGAAAATTCGACGTGATTGGCAAAGGCTCGTTGTTCGCGGGCGTAGTAGCGTTTAGTGACGGTTTCGGGTTGGGTTTCCGTCCGCGCCATGACTTCGCGCAGCGCGTGTTCGGCAGCGGAGAGATAGCGGCTGATTTGCACGTGCGACACGCCCAGCGCTTCGCCGGATTTGTTGAAGCGGTAACGTTCGCCGTCTTCGGGCAAGAGTTCTTTGACTTGTAGCCAGGGCGCGTCAAGCAGGTCGCGCAGCGTGTTTTCGTATTCGTAGCGATTCATTCGCCGCAACACGGCGCGGCCTTCGCGGCGAATGCGGGCTTCGTCGGCGTTGATTAGCGGCGCGGAGAGCGATTTCAAAAATGCCGTGCGCTCGGCGTCGCCGGGTTGGGGCGCGGCTTTCGGCGGCATTTCGCGGTCGCGCACGCGGTCGTGAACTTTGACCCACACGGTAAAGGCGTCGGCGTCAGCCGGATCGAACTTCAATGCGGTCAGGTCCAGATTGCCTTTTTTCGTTTGCGCGTTGTGGCAACCGGAACAGTTCGCGGCCAGGAATTCCTGAACGGTGACGGCGCTGCCGGAAGAGTGCGCAATTGCTACCGCCGCTTCCGGCTTTGACCGCGCCGCCCAGAGCGCGCCAAACAGCAGCGCAACAAGAACGATGATTTTGAATTGTCTGGTCATAACGCTTCGGGATGATTTGGATTTGCGCGCGGAATAATGACAAAAGACGGAAAACAAAGGAATGAAAACCGGGCCTGGAAACGACGCGCGGAATCTTTTTTCAATCGCGCGAACTGCGGCGGAGGTTATTTCCCAGCGGCTGGAGTTTGCGTCGTCGCGCTCGAACCGGCGTGCCATTGATTGAGAACGTATCGGGAAGTCACCGTCATCAGCGTGCGGCCATCGCGGGCGAATCCGATGGAGACGGGATTGAGTTCGGTGTGGAAGGCAGCCAGTTCGCGCCCGGTCGCCCAATCCCACAAACGCGCCGTGCGGTCTTCGCTGACCGAAGCCAGACGTTTTCCGTCCGGTGAAAAGGTGAGGGCGGCGATGTCTTTGGCGTGGCCTGTCAATCGGCGCAGTTCGCGTCCGCCGGGCAGTTCCAGTTGATGAATGATCGCGTCATAAGCCGCAAGCAGTTGGCGGCCATCCGGCGAAAACGCCATCGCGAACAGGTTGTATTCGGCGGGCGGCGGAAAGTGAAAGGTCGCCAATTCGCGGCCTGACGCTGTTTCCCAAACTTTGACTTCGCGCGTGGCATCGGCAGTCGCCAGACGTTGGCCGTCGTTGGTGATGATGATGGAGACAATCGCTTCGCGGTGTCCCGTTAGCGTGCGCGGTTCGCGACCGTCGGCCAAATCCCACAGCTTGACGGTCTTGTCCAGGCCGCCGCTGACCAGTAGTTTGCCGTCGGCGGAGCAGGCCAGGGCAAGGACTTCGCCCGTATGACCGATGAATGTGCGCTGCAATTGTCCCGTCGCCGCATCCCAAAGCTTGACGGCGTTTGCGGCATCGCCCGTCAACAGCCCACGCTCGCCGGCGGTAAAGGCCACGCTGCGCATGGCCGTGCCGTCGTTGTCCAATTTCAACAACTGTGCGCCGTCCGCCCAATTCCACAGCCCGGTTTCAACACCTCTTTTTTCGGTTCCATCGGGCAGCCTTTCCGTTATGGACGAAGCCAGGTATTTGCCGGAGGGAGACCAGGCCACCGGGGATGAATACACGCCTTCATAAGGCAGCGGCTGCAAAACGAACGTGTTCGGCGGCGTCAATCTTTTTTGCGCCAACAGCGAGGCGACTTCCCAAATCTTGGCGGTTTTGTCGAAACCAGCCGTCACCAGCCAATCGCCGGTGGGCGAAAATTCGACCGACATGACCGCGTTGCTGTGTCCTTTGAGCGTGGCCAGCGGTTGCCAGGTGCGCGCATCCCACAATTTCACGCTTTGATCGCGGCTGGCCGTGGCCAGGTATTTCCCGTCCGCTGTGAACGCCGCGCCGAACGCCCAATCGAAATGTCCGTAGAGCTTCGTTACTTCCTTGCCGCTCGCCGATTCGAACACCACAGTGGGATTGCCCGGCAATACCAGCCATTTGCCGTCGGGCGAAAAGCGCGGTTTGCCGATGGTGTAACCGGGCAGCAAATTCAGCAATGGTTTGCCGGTCTCGACTTCCCAAACCCGGCAGCCTCTGGCGCTGGCCGCCAGCCATTTGCCGTTCGGCGAAAACGACAGTCCGCTGATGCCTGCGTCCGAACTGGCGGGATCGAGCGCCATCGTTCTGATTTCGCGCGCGGTGTCCGCCGACCACAACTTGACCTGTTCGGCCAAATCCAACGAAGCCAATCGCTGCCCGTCCGGCGCAAAGGCCACGGAAATCAACGGCGCGGCGTGTCCGGCAAAGGTTTTCAGTTCCTCGCCCGTGGCCGCATTCCACAATTTGGCTTTGCCGTCGAAGCCGGCCGTAGCCAGCAATCGGCCATCCGGCGAAAAGGCCACGCTGGTGACTTTGTCAGTGTGCCCGACGAAGCTTCTGATTTCTTGCCCGGTGGCGGTGTCCCACAGTTTAGCGACATTGCCGGAAGCCTCGGCCACTAAGCTTCCGTCGGGCGAAAAGACCGCCTGAAAAACGTTGTATTCGCTGCGCAGCGTAAAGCGTTCGTTGTGACAGAGTTGCCACAGGTAATGCCACTCGAAGTTGCGCAAATCCTCCTGCCCCGGTTTGGGAATCTGCTCATTCAGCAAATTCAGCACGCGCTCGACGCTGAAAAATTCCCAGTTCTGCTGCGCCAGATTCATCTGCGCGGCGTAAAGCACGCGGCGGTTTTCTTCCATTTGCCGGTTGGCCAGATTGTTTTTTTGAACGGCGACAAACAGCAGTGAACCGATAACGGCCAACAGCAGCGCCGCGATCACGCTGGTGCGCAGCACGCCTCGACGGTAAGCCGCGCGTTGCCGCCGCAGTTCGGCATCGGGCATGCTTTTCGCCGCCCACTCACTGTCAAATGCCTTTTCATAAATCGCATTGCGCGGCTGCAAACAGCCGTTTTCGACGCGCACCACGCCGGCCAGCCGCAGCGCCGTCACCAGCGGATCAGCCTCCACATCTTCGACGCGTTTGCCCGCCAGCACTTGTTGATAAAGCGTGAGCGAGCCGGCCACATCCGCTTCGCCTTTGAGCAGCCGCGTGCGCACAAACAGCAGATTGTTGTCCTGTTCGCGCGCCCGCCGCGCAAAGAACAATTCATCGCAGGCCACATCCACGCCCATCGCGTTGTGAATCGTGGCGTCTTCGGCGACGGCCTGGCAGAGTCGCTGCGTCAGGTAAGGATGCCCATTCGTCCAAAACAAAATGCGTTGCAGCAACTCCGTCGCCAACGGCTCTTCGCGGCGCAATCCGGCGGAGAGCGGCGCGGCTTCGTCGGCGGTGAAATCGCGCAGTTCGATGCGCGTGCCAATATTAAAAGGCGTCATTCGCGTGTCGCGAATCAAGTCCGAAGGCGAAGCCACGCCCAGCAAACAAAACGTCAGTCGTTCCAGCGCGGAGTCCTCGGTGCGGAAGTTGTAAAGCTCGCGAATGCCCGCGAAGAATTCGTCGGTGGAAAACGGCAGGCTCAGCACGGCGTCAATCTCGTCTACGAAAATGACCACCGCCCCCGCGCAGCGCGGCAGCACTACCTGACGGAGCGTCAGCAACCAGCGTTGCAAAGGGCCGAGCGACAAATGGTGTTGCCAGAATTCAATCAATTCGTCTTCCAGATCGAATTGTTGCGCCATTTGGCTGAGCAGGCCGCCGTACCATTGTTCGGGCGTGACGTTCTGTCCGATGGCGGTCAGGTCGAGCACGGCGACGTGTGCGCCTTCTTCGCGCAAACGCATGGCCGTGCGCACCATCAAACTGGATTTGCCCATCTGCCGCGAAGTCAGCACGTAACAGAACTGGCCTTGCTTCAGCTTTTCGTAAAGCTCGCCGTCGGCCTCGCGTTCGACGTAACACTCGGCGTCGCGTCGCAGCGTGCCGCCCGTGATGTAGAAAGTGGGTTTTGTTGTTTGTGTCGCTGGCATCATTGCTAGTGCCGGGTTCGTGCCGGATGAACAGCACAGTTGGTTGACGCCTTCCGGCAGCCGCCCTAGACTCGCGCCGTTATTCAGATTACCGGAGGTTGTTATGTCGCAAGTTTCTTCTGCCCAACCCGCCATCGAGCCGGAAATCGTTTCTGCCATTTCACCGGAAGCCGAATATCCGCCCGCGCCCGATGTTTCACACCTCATCACGGAGGATGATGAACCAGTGGACAATGTCTTTTCAGAAAAACAGCAACGGTTGTTGACCGAACCGCTTTACAGTTCCTGGCCCGGTCCCGGCGACAACCGCAAATTCCTGGCCTGCGCCAACGTTGGCGTTTTCAACGTGGCGCGAAATCCGGCCATCGTGCCGGATATGCTCTTGAGTCTGGACGTCGAACCGCATCCGGACATCTGGGCCAAAGAACATCGCTCCTATCTGGTTTGGGAATTCGGCAAACCGCCTGATGCCGTCGTCGAGGTCGTCTCGAACAAAATCGGCGGCGAGCAAACCACGAAGAAGGTCAAATACGCGGTGATGCGCGTCGGTTATTACGTGGTTTATGACCCGGAGCTTCAAATCAGCGATGAAGCTCTGACCATCTACCGCCTGGACGGTTTGAGCTACCGCCGTCACGATTCGCTGCAACTGCCCGAAATCAAGCTTGGCCTGATGCTCTGGGAAGGCGAATTCGAGGGATTCCAGGACACCTGGCTGCGCTGGACGGACGAACAGGGCAACCTGATTCTCACCGGCAAAGAACGCGCTGAACGCGAAGTCGCCGAGAAAGAACACGAACGCACCGAGAAAGAGCGCGAACGCGCCGAGAAAGAAGCCGCGCTGCAAAAAGCCGAAAAATTGGCGGCGCAGTTGCGGGCGCTTGGTCTTGACCCGGACGCGCTGTGACGTTTCACAGCAAGTGTTTTTCCAGATAGTTGGCGTAAAGCTGGCAGCGCGGGCGCAGGTCGCGGACGGATTCGCCGGCCATTAATCCGGCGCTGCGCAGCCGGTAAAAGCTGTCCGTGTTCGCGGACGGTTTGCCTTGTAACACGTTTTGCACAACTTCGCGCAAGCCTGGGTCTTGCGACAGCGAAAGCAGCAAGCGGCGCAGGTGATCGCCGAAAGGGCCTTCGTCGTGGTCAGCTTCGGCTTCCAGTCGCGAAAGCGTCCAGCCGCGCGCTGCCATTTCGTGCAGGCCGCGCCTAACCAGATAAGGATGCCCGCCGACCAGCCGGAAATAACGCGCCAGTTCCGCGCGGTCTTTGAGCGGCGCGCCGTAACACTGATTGAGTTCGGCGACTTGATCGTAATTGAAATCTTCCAGCGCCAGCCGCGTGCCGACATTGAACGGCGATTGATTCAAATCGGTGATAAATAGATGTGCTTCAGTGGCGTAGGCTATGACTTGCGTCAACCGTTTCCACGGGCCTTCCGGGTCGAGCGCGCGTTTGTTATGCCAGGAACGAAAGAGGCCGAACAGGTCGCTGCCGAAGTCGCAATTGAACAAACGATCCACTTCATCCAAGCCCCAGACAATCGGCACGTCTGTTTTGGAGAGTACTTCGCGACGCAAAAATCGTTCGAAGTTGATGCCCGGACTCATAAACGAATTCCACATTTGGCTGGGATAAACATCCAGGTCGAGTTGATCGGCCAGTGTTTCGGCTAGCGTCAAAATCAGCTTTTCCGCCGAAGCGAAAGATTCTTGACTGAGGCTTTGAAAATCCATCAGCACGACGCGCGCGCCGCGCCGGCGTGCGCGGTTCAGCCCGCGCGCCAGCAGCGAAGTCTTGCCCACCTGCCGCGCGCCTTTAACCAGCACCAGACTGTCCTGCCGTTCGATGGCTTCGTGGAATTCGCGGTCGGTGGAACGTTCGATGTAAAACTCCGAATCCAGCGGAACCGCGCCGCCCACTGGTTCCAGCTTGCGGCGGGTTTCGACGCTTTCGGCCATATCTTCGGTTGAAGTCAGAGTTTCGATGATCTGGCCGTGAGGCACCGGAAGGGAATGTTCTTTTGATTTGCGCTGATGGGGAACGGGCGGCGGCGTATTGCGTCGGAGCTTGGCTTCAACTTCCAGTTCCAGCTTCAGGTTTTTCAGGTCAATCATGAAATCCTTGATGACCTGATAGCGTTCGTCGCGGTCTTTTTGCAGCGCCTTTTCGACAATGCGTTCGAGTTCCGGCGGAACGGCGCGCGAATACCGCAGCAAAGGCAGCGGCTCCTGATTCAAAATCGCCGCCAGCACAGCGCCTGTGGTTGCGCCCTCGAACGGCGCGCGCCCGGCCACCAGTTCATACAGCACCACGCCCAGACTGAAAATGTCGCTGCGCCCATCCGGTTCCAAACCCAGCAAGGAATCCGGCGAAATGTAGCGTGCCGTTCCCATCACCCGGCCCGGATCGGTGCAAAACGAAGCAGAACTGCTCGGCAAACTATCACTGCGCGTGGTTTGGCCGGCGACGAATTGTTCAGTCAATTTGGCGATGCCGAAATCCAGGACTTTGACGTAACCGTCGCGCCGCACCATCAGGTTTTCCGGTTTGATGTCGCGATGGACAATGCCTGCTTCGTGCGCGGCGGCTAGCGCACCGGACGCTTGAATGACGATGTCCAGCACTTCGGTCAGCTTCAATGCCACGCCGGAGAGCCGTTGCCGCAAAGTCTGGCCGTCAATGAATTCGGTGACGATGAAGTGCAAGCCTTCGTGCTCGCCGATTTCAAAGATGGTCAGGATGTTCGGATGATTGAGCGCCGAAGCCGCGCGCGCTTCCTGTTTGAAGCGGCGGACGCGATCTTGATCCTGCGTGAATTCGCGCGGCAACAACTTAATCGCCACTTTGCGATTGAGCCGCAGGTCTTCGGCCAGATAAATGTGCCCCATCCCGCCCGCGCCCAACAGCGACAAGACCTGATAAGCACCAAGCTTCTGTCCGATCAAAACACGATCCTGATCGGCGGCCAGCGTCCGCGCGGCCACATCCAACGCCGAGTAAGACAAAAACTCCCCGGCCTCGCGGTTCGATTCCAACAGCGATTCCACTTCGCGCCGCAACGCGGCGTCACAGGCGCAAGCTTCCGCCAGAAAGTCCGCGCGTGTCGCTTCGTCGCGTTCCAACGCCGCGCCGTAAAGATAGTTGATTTGCTGCCATCGTTCAGGGTTCATCACCATTCCTCCGCTGCCTAATGCGCGTTTTGATGCCGAAAACTGCCAGGAATCAGTCTTGTTCGTCGCGCCGGTTCAGTTCGCGAAAGAGCCAGGCACGCGCCAGACTCCATTCGCGCATCACGGTGCGCGGCGAGGTTTGCAAAGCTTCGGCGATTTCCTCGACGCTCAGACCGCCGAAGAATTTCAGCTCTACGATGCGGGCCTTGCGCGCGTCCAATGCCGACAGGCTTTTCAGCGCATCATCCAGCGCCACGAAATCCGCATCGTGACGAACGGGCAACAGCGCCGCTTCTTCAAGCTGCACGTGGCGATGTCCGCCGCCGCGCTTTTCGTAATCGCGCCGGCGCGCAAAATCTACCAGCACGCGCCGCAGCAATTGCGCCGCCACACCAAAAAAATGCGCGCGGTTTTCCCACTGCGCCTCCTTCCAATTCGCCAGTCGCAGATAGGCTTCATTGACCAGCGCCGTCACTTGCAACGGATGACCGGGCGATTCGCGGTGCATATAGCCGCGCGCCAGCCGGTAGAGTTCATCGTAAATCAACGGAACCAACCGTTCGAGCGCCGCCGCATCGCCATTGCTCCACGCCTTGAGCCAGCCGGTAATTTCTGTTGGCGAAACTGCGTCCACTTCCATCTCCTGATCGGAAAATTATTTTCGTTCGCGTGGCAGTTTTTCGTTTCGCACCGCGCATTAGTCGGGCGAAGGAGAAACGCTATGACCAACACTATTCAATCCACGTTCGATGATTTTGAAACTTTGGCACTGCCGCACTTGAACGACTTGTACCGCACAGCCCGCCGCATACTGAGCGGCAGCGCGGACGCCGAAGACGTGGTGCAGGAAACTTACCTGCAAGCCTGGAAATCCTTTCACCGCTTCGAGACCGGAACCAACATCCGCGCCTGGCTCTTCAAGATTCTGTTTCACGTCGCCTCGCATCACCGCCGCAAAGTGTTCAAGTTCAAAGCAGCGGACGTGACGGACGAGATGATTGCCGAAACCGTCGCTTACGAAGCGCCGCCGTCGCCCGAACTGCGCGATGAAGAAATGCTGGCCGCGCTCGCCGCCGTGCCGCAAAACTATCGCGCCGTAGTGTTGCTGGCCGACGTGCAGGAGTTCTCTTACAAAGAAATCGCCAGCATCCTGAAAGTCCCCATCGGCACGGTCATGTCCCGTCTGAGCCGTGGGCGCGACCACCTGCGTAAGGCACTGGATAAATCCGGCCTCGCCGCAGGCTTTGCCACGAGCAATAAATGGACTGGAATAATGACGGTTACTGCCTGATGGCGTATTGACGGTGACGCCGCTTGGAGGAATCCTGGCGGCGCGCCGGTTTATTCCCGAAAATGGCGTAATTACTGTGGAAGCCGGTCGGGAAGAATCTTGACGCTGAAACACTCCTTCCCTAAACTCCGCCGCGTCCTATCTCAAAGTTTCCTGTTTTGATTTGGAAAAGTGGAATCGAGGTAAAACCATGAAGTTTGGCGAGCGAAATGTTCCCTTTCTCACCCGCCGCGAACTGCTACAGG
>CAZRXE010001622.1:0-2084 GCA_964603695.1 uncultured Heliomicrobium sp. | reverse complement strand
GGCAGAAGCCTTGCCCGCGCCAACAACTTCCGAATTGGTTAAGCCCGCCAGCATCACCGAACAAACTACCCGCCATTTGGAAAAGCGTTAAGTTTGGCTGCGCGGAATGCCTTTGCTAAGATGCGCGCTCACTTCTTCCATCTCTTCCGACTTTTTCCATTTTTGGCTGATGCGAGTTTGCATTTTAGGCAGCGGTAGTTCGGGCAATTCGACATTGATCGTCGCGGGTGAAACTCGCGTGCTGATTGATTGTGGACTGAGCGCCCGCGAAACCGTCAAACGCATTCAAGCCGCTGGCGAAGACCCTGCGCGAATTGACGCCGTCATCATCACGCACGAACACGGCGACCACGCGCGCGGCCTGGGCATGCTTTCCAAAAGCCTCAACGTTCCCGTTTACGTTTCCACCGCCACGCTCGAAGCCTGCAATCTGGCAGACAAAACGAAATTCGTGCGGCGCGGCGAAGCGGTCAAAGCTTCGCAAGAATTCGAGGTCGGGGCGTTCCGCTTCAGCCCGTTCACCGTCCCGCACGATGCCGCCGACCCGATGGCTTTCACCGTGGAAGCCTGCGGCGTGAAAATGGGAATCGCAGTTGACCTGGGCTACATCAATCAAATCGCCGCCGAGCAGTTTCGCGGCTGCGACCTGCTCATCATCGAAGCGAATTACGAAATCGAAATGCTGCGCGCCTGCACCTTCTATCCCTGGTCGTTGAAACAACGAATCATGGGCCGGCACGGGCATACGTCGAACGACGAGATGGCGCGCTTTCTGACGGAAGACTTCGACGGCAAAGCGGAACACATCGTCTTGGCGCATCTGTCGCAAAACACTAATCACCCGGACGTGGCGCGTCTGGCGGCGATTCAGGCTTTGCAAACACGCGCGCCGCTGTTTTCCGCCGATGCCGAACGGCGCGTGAAAGTCGCGGCCTATGATCGCCCTTGTGATTGGATTGAGTTGTAGGGTTTCAAAAGGAGGGAATCACTGATGAACACAGCGCAACGTGGAAAGAGCTTGACGTGCAGATGCCTTCAACTTCTCTGTGTTCATCTTTGTTTGACGATGCTTGCCGTTGCGCAATCCGGTCGCAAGCCGCAACAAAAACCCGGCGAGCAGCAGCCAAAGCCTGGCGATGCGCCGACCGTCAGAATCGAAACGCGCGAAGTTGTGCTGCCGCTGACGGCTTATGACGCCGATGGGAAATACATTGACGACTTGCTGCCCAAAGACGTGCTGGTGCTGGAAGAAGGCGAAGCCAGGCAAGTGACCGCACTCAAACGCGAACCGGCCAACATCGTGCTGATTTTGGATTTGGCCAATGAAATCGGCACTTTCAAAAACGCGCCCACTGAACGCTACGGCAAACCCGACGCGCCTATTTGGGAAAAAGGCCAGAACTACAAACCCATCAAGCGCCCCACGCAACTGGAATTCGCCAACCAATTTGTCGCCGTCCTTTCGCCGAATGACAAACTCGCGATCATTCAATATGCCGAGAAACCGCAACTTATTCAGGACTGGACCAGCGACCGCAATCAGGCGCTTTACGCCCTCAGTTCCAAATATCGCGTCGGCATCAAGTCCAGTTACCACGACGCGCTGAAGCTCGCTGCGGACAAATTGGAAGCCCAACCGAACGGACGCCGCATCGTCGTGCTGATTACGGACGGCCTGGATTCGAGCAGCAAAACCGGCAGGTCGAAAGCGATTCAGGCGCTGGAAAAAGCGCGCGCCACGATGTTCATCCTCGGCTGGGCCGAAGCTTTGCGCCGTGAAATTGAGATTGCCGTTGGTTGGATTGCCAATCACGAAGTCGCCGGCACGAACGCACAAAAACGAATTGAAGAACTGCGCCGCCACGTCAAACAGTTGGATGGCGCGGCAGTGGAATTGAATTCGCTGGCCGAAAATAGCGGCGGCGAATTGTGGCTGCCGCCCACGCACGAGGCATTGATCCTGTCGAATCGAACCGTCTCGCAGGAAATCGGCGCGCAATACAGTTTGTCCTTCGTCACCGAAAACACGCCGAGTCTTGAAGACAAACGCTCAATTCAAGTGCTGCCCGCACGGCCCGGCCTGA
>CAZRXE010001621.1:0-4302 GCA_964603695.1 uncultured Heliomicrobium sp. | reverse complement strand
GAAGACCCAACGATCAAGAATGAAATCCAGACGCTTTCCGCAAAAGCCGTTTCGGCCAACCAGGTTGAATTGAAATGGGCCATTCCGAGTCTGCAAAACGTTGCTTCCTTGCGCGTTTTCCGCGCCTCTTCCCTTGCGCCGAAAGACTTCGAGATGGTGGGAGCGATTGGCGCGAACCTTAACGTATACGTTGATCAGGATTTGAGGCCGAAGACAACGTATTACTACTACATCAAATACAATCTGGGCAGCCACGGCGCGCTGCTTTCGCCGCCATCGAACACGGCGATGGCAACCACGCCGGATGGCGACCAGCCGAATCCGCGCGCGAAGCTTGCCGCGCTGCGTCCGAAAGCAGGCATTCCGTATGAGCTTCCCGCAGGCGGGATAGGAACGGCCATTCCTTTGGAGGAAGTTGAGGCGGATTTCGTCTACTACCTCAACAAATACCGCGAATCAAAAGGGGTCGGTCCTGTGCGCGCTTCGGTTGCACTGACCCTGGCCAGTGATGCGCTCAGTCGCGATTTGGCCAACAGAAAGGAAGTCAGCAAAGCCGATTCAAACGGCGCAGTCGGCTTTATGCGCTATCGCTCGTTCGGCTATACGAAGGTGAGCGTGAAGAGCGATACCATTGTCTTCCTGGCAAGGTTCCTCGACGCTCAAACGCTTTTCAATTACATCAAAACCCAACGCGATGACGAGCAATTGTTGCTGAGGCCGGAATGGAAAACCATTGGAATTGGGCGAACCAATAGCGACGGCGGTCAGTATTGGGTACTCGACTTTGCCGACAATTGGGATCCGACGATTCCGCTGCCCGGCGAAGATACCGATGGACGCATCGAAGGCAACGAACGCGTTCGCACTCGTCCGCCGATTGATTCCCTGATGGCGAATGCCAAACTCACAGGTTATGGCGACGACGGCAAAGCATATTCGCCGGTTCACTGCGACACAGAAACCAATGAATGCTGGCGCGATCCCGCGCCGGGCGTCAATCGCAGCCTGCGCGAAAATTCTTTCCCGGAAAACATGGTCGGGCGTTGGCAGGTGGAGTATCAGATCAATGCCAAAGGTGTGATGCACTTCAACGATCCAAATAAGTTCGACACGACGGACTTCACCGTGGCGATACTCTTCAACGAAGACGGAACCTGGGTGATGCAAGGCTATCGCGCATTTCAAGACCCTGTTCCCACCGAGGCCGGAACCTGGAAGTGGGTGCATGACGCGGCGCGGGACGAGGAAATCGTGACCTTCTATCGTGATCACGGAAAAGCGCCGGTGACTTTCCGCGTGAAAGCCGCACAGGGAGTGATGACCTTTTTTGTCACCGCCGGCGCGGATTTCTTCACGGGCGTGAAGGCCGACATGAATCCGAACGACGACGCGCAAGTCATTTTCCTACCGGGAATGGGATTTTTCTATACGCCGGCAGCGCCTTTCCCTGCAGAACAGCGTTGCTATTCCTGCCCACTAACCAACTAAGTTTTGAGCTTTGTCTCAACTTATTCACGCCGCGATGGGAGTTTTCCTGTCGCGGCGTTTTTCTTATGCGGACAGGCGTGCTGCCATTTTCCAACTGTAGTAGTAGAATCCGTTCCCGATTCAATCCAACAAGCAGAACACCAACGATCAAGGAGATGTGAGATGAGTTTTCACAGGGCGAGCGGAATTTTGCTTCACCCGACTTCCTTGCCCGGACGCCACGGCATTGGCGATTTGGGCCGGGAGGCTTATGAATTTGTAGACTTTCTGGAAGCCGCCGGACAGAGCCTTTGGCAGGTGTTGCCGCTGGGGCCGACAGGTTACGGCGATTCGCCTTATCAATGCTTTTCGGCTTTCGCGGGCAATCCGCTGTTAATCAATCCGGACGCGCTGGTCGAAAGCGGTTTGCTCAGCGCCGAAGACCTTGTCGCGTCGCCGCAGTTTCCCGCCGAGCAGGTGGATTACGGCCCCGTCATCGAATTCAAAACCAAACTGCTTTCCGCAGCGCACGCCAATTTCGTCGAGCGCGGTTCGGAAGAAGCCAAAGCCGAGTATCTGAAATTCACGGAGCAGATGGCCTGGTGGCTGGACGATTACGCGGCTTATCGCGCCATCAAAGACGAACACGGCGGAAAAGAATGGACGACCTGGGAACCTTATCTGCGCGACCGCGAAAATCAGGCGATGCATTTCTTTCGGGAAAACCACGCTTTGGAAATCAGTCGCCATAAATTCTGGCAGTATCTGTTTTTCAAACAATGGCTGGCGCTGGCGGCTTATGCCAACGGCAAAGGCGTTAGGATCATCGGCGATGTGCCGATTTTCGTCGCGCACGATTCGGCGGACGTTTGGGCGAACCCGTGGCTTTTCCACCTGGACGAACAAGGCAGGCCGACGCTGGTGGTCGGCGTGCCGCCGGATTATTTCAGCGAGACGGGACAGTTATGGGGCAATCCGCTTTACCGGTGGGATTTGATGGCCGAGGACGGCTATCAATGGTGGATCAAACGCATTCGCGCCACGCTTTCGCTGGTGGACCTGGTTCGGCTGGATCATTTCCGTGGCTTTGAAAAATATTGGGCCGTTCCATCCGGCGAACAAACCGCCGTCAATGGCGAATGGCTGCCGGGGCCAGGCACGGATTTTTTCAACGCGATCAAAGCAGCATTTGCCGACGCTGAAAACGCACTGCCGATCATCGCCGAAAATCTGGGAATGATTACGCCCGAAGTCGAAACGCTGCGTGAAGATTTCAATCTGCCCGGCATGCGCATTCTGCAATTCGCCTTCGGCACCGATCCGCAGGCGGACGAATTCAAACCCTACAGCTTTACGCCGAACACGGTGGTTTACACGGGCACGCATGACAACGACACCACAGTTGGCTGGTTCAGCAGCGAAGGTGCCGGCGAGAGCACGCGCAGTGACGACGAGGTGAACGAAGAGCGCGAATTCGTGTTGAAGTATTTAGGAACGGACGGAAAGGAAATCCATTGGGATTTCATTCGCCTGGCGCTGGCTTCCGTGGCCTATACGGCGATCATTCCCTTGCAGGATGTGCTGGGACTGAGCAGCGAAGCCCGCATGAACACGCCCGCCCGCGAAAGCGGCAATTGGGGTTGGCGCTACAATCCTGAGCAGTTGACGCCGGCGATTCGCGACCGGCTGGCGGAACTCACCGAAATCTATGGCCGAAATCGCGCGCGGTTGAAACAAGAAGCGGAGGAACCGGCGGATGTGGAAGAGACAAAGTAACGATGCACGACCGATGAGGAGTCTTTGGTGGTTTGGGTTGCTGCTGATTTTCTTCGTTGTGCTGACGACGCGAGCGCAGGAGCCAAAGCCGGCGACAAGCGGTGACCTCATCAAAATCAACACCGAATTGGTGGTGCTGGACGCGCAGATTTTGCGCAAGAAAGATGGCGCGGCGGTCGGTTCGCTGCGCCGCGAAGATTTCGCTTTGTTTGAAGACGGCGTCAAACAGGAAATCACGCATTTCAGTCAGGATAAGCTGCCGCTGTCCATCTTGCTGCTGCTTGATCTGAGCGCAAGCGTCAAGCCCGTGATAGAGGAAATCCGCAACGGCGCGCTGCAAGCCCTGCGGCAATTACGCGCGGAAGACGAAGTCGCAGTGATGGCCTTCGCCGACAAAACCGAATTGCTGCACGAATTCACAAAAGACCGTCAGGCCGCCATCGCGCAAGTCAGTCGCGTGTTGGAAAAACGATTCGTCGGCGTGGGCACTTCGCTGCACACTGCACTTTACGAAGCCGCCCTGCAAATGGACAAAGCCGCCAACCCCTTGAGCCGCCGCGTCATCATCGCCGTCACGGATAACATAGCCACCATGCACCGCTTCACCAACCCAACCATCGCCGAAGTCAACGAACGTTTGCTGGAACACAGCAGCGTGGTTTGCGGATTGGTGGTCGGCGGCGGGAACTCTAAAACGCTCAACATCTTTTTACGCGACCGGAAAGACGTCTATAACTGGAAGGTCAAGGTGGACGATTTCGCCGAACCCACCGGCGGCGAAGTGATGGTAGCCGACACTCGTGACGTGAATCAGAAACTCGCCGAAATGATTAATCACCTGCGTGTCCGCTACAGCATAGGCTACGCGCCCAACCGTGCCTCCTCCGACGGAAGCTTTCGCCGGGTCAACCTGGCTCTTTTGCCGGACGCGCTCAAACGCGAAGGTGACATCGTTATCAAAACCCGCAAAGGATATTTTGCGCGCGAACGCACGGATTCGCCGAAACAGTAAGGAACAGTTTAGATCGCCGGGTCAGTACCGCGACCGGTAGGGAGCGT
>CAZRXE010001620.1:0-3295 GCA_964603695.1 uncultured Heliomicrobium sp. | reverse complement strand
CCAGCACGGCCTTGTCGCCGCGCAGATGTTTGAAATCGTTGAAGTCAATTTCAATCGGAAAGGCTTCAATGCGCGCGCCGGTGGCGTGGCTGATATAAGAAATCGGTTTGGCCAATCGCGCAAAGGCGACCAGCGGAGAGCGGTCATGACATTCCAATTCGATGACGCGCATTCTGTCTACTGCGGCCACCAGCAATTCGCGCGCGGCAGCCGAACCTCCGCTGATCTTCAGCCGATTGCCCAGATTCAAAAAACCTGTTTCCTCAAACTGCATTTCCAGAAAGCCCGTTTTCTGGCGCAGGTTTTCAAGCAAGGTTGTAAGTTGTTTTGGATTGAGCTTGCGTTCTCCCGTACTGTTGCGAAAGCCGCTTTGGTAACGCAGCGGATCGCTCGCCGCAGCCAACGACAACTGGTAGAGCGCCGTCACGAGCAGCGCCAAATGGAAGATCCGAAGTAACTGTTCCAGCCTGGGAGCGCAGTCTTTCCAGGTTGCCGCGCTACTTGGTTTTCCGTAGAGTCGCACTGGCCACGGCTCGCAAGCCAGAGGCACTGCGCTCCCAGGTTGATTTGTACTGGCACATTCAAACATTTCTCCCTCCTACTGTCGGTTCCCTCCAAAATTTGAAGAGAAGTTGATGTGGGGTCTGACGGTTTTTGTTTTTCTTTGAGCCGCGCCAATAAAAGCTGCGGCGTGGTTTCTTCTGCCAGGTACTACTGCGCGGCCAGAAGCAAGGTTCGGCGGGAAGCGGCAAATTCACTCTGTGAAAGGCAAAAAGAGGCTGAAAAAAACAGGCTGAAAAAGCTGGGCTTGAAGCGGCGTCAGGTTTTTGTTGTCAGTGGGCGCTTGCTTACATTCAATCGCGGATGCGTGTCGAAAAGAGAAGAAGCAGTTGCGGAAGCTTTCAATCGCTCATCTTGCTTTAACGTTTGTTGGATGTCAGTATGCGCGCCATCCGGCAAACCGCCGAAAACCCCGAAAGACCCTTCGACAATGACTGCAATCGCTTATCAGTATCTGGTTGATCCCGACGAAGCGCGGGCTGCGCTCGTTGCCTTCGCTAATCAACCTGTGATCGGGCTGGATACGGAAACCTACTGGGATTTCAACACGCGGCAAAACACGCTGAGCTTGTTGCAACTCGCTTCGCCCAGCGGCGAAGTGATCGTCATTGACGCTTTGAGCGCCGGCCTGGAAGAAGCGCGCAGGTTGATCGAAGACCCTGCGGCGATGATGGCTGCGCATAGCGCCAAATTCGACGACGGCGTTTTGCGGCAAGCGGGCTTCGTCGTCGCCGGCCTGGTAGACACTTTGAGACTTTCCCGCCGAACTTTGCGATTGCGCTCCTTCAGCCTGGCTTCGGTTTCGGATCATCTTTTCGGATTGAAACTCGACAAGACCTATCAACAAAGCGACTGGCGCAGGCGTCCTTTGAGCCGCGAACAACTCGATTACGCCGCGCTGGACGCGCAAATCGCCCTACAAGTGTTTCAGGAACTAGCCGAACGCCTGACGCGCGAAGGCCGCTTTTCCGAAGAATTGCATCGCGCCCGCGTCCTTCCGCCCGGAGAAGGAGAAAATGGCCGCTCCGCGCCCAGAATCAAACGCCTGCCGGTTCAATTGCGCCCGCTGACTGCCGAAGAGCGCCGCGTATTCGACAAGCTGCGCGATTGGCGTCATCGAATGGCCAGACAGGAAAGCATTCCGCCCTATCTAGTCTGTTCTGATAAAACACTGGAACACCTGATTATCGCCCGCCCGCGAACTGTCGAAGACCTCAGCGGAATCTTTGGCCTCGGTGATTCGAAGATCAGCCGTTACGGCGCGGAAATGCTCGCTCAACTGATGCAAGGGTGAAAAAGAGCCAGATGGAATCGTCAAGGCTGTAATTTTTACTCGCTTTGCCGCCAAAAGCATTGACACCAAATTACCACAGGGCGTAATGTGCGCCCCGAAGTCAACAAGTTAAGAGCAGTGGTTGTTCTTGCTTCAATTGCCGTCACAAAGTTTGGTGCAGTTTATCGGGTAGCGACACTACCTTTCCTTTCAAGAATCAACTTCGATAAGTGAGCCGTATTTTCGCGCGCTTCTTCGTGGGCCTTTGATGGAGCGAGCGAACGGCCAAAGGATTCGCCCGGCGACAGTCGGCAGAGCCGACAAGGCCGGCAAATAATGATCTTGGCGCGATGACGGCGAAAAATGTCTATGGCAATGCCGAGTGCTGAGACACACACCGTTCTCTCTCAATCAAATAACAACCAGAGTGGCGTAGGCAGGTGAAACAAGCGATCTCACCCATTGTTGCCTGTCCCTTGTCACCGTCATCACGTAAATGGAGCCTGGTATATGTTGTCCCCAATCGTTTCTCCGACTACTCTGCGCCCCGTTACTCTGGATTTATACGGTTCCGGGGCCGATCTTTGTTATGGAGTTCCATCTTGTGCGCCGCTGGTTCAGCACGAACTGCTCAAGTCCGTGCGAGAACGCATGCCGCAAGCTTACATGCGCGCCACACGCGAATTAGGCGTGACCGTGCAATCAACGCAGGCCGTGCTTGAGCGTTCAAGCCCGATCATCAGCGCCGCGCGCGCCATCAAGCTGGCGCGGCTGATCGCGTATGAACCCAACGCCCGCGAAGTCTTCGGCATTGCCGGACAGAACTTGTTCGGCACAATCGGTCGAACCTTTCCGGGTCTGGTGAAATCAACCATTCGCGCCTTGCCGCGCAGTTTACGCGCTCGTCTGGCGCTGAGTTATACCAAACGCGCCGCGTATGGCTTCGCCGGCAGCGTGCATCGCATTGAAAGCACAAGCACGCCGCGCGGCGTAATCGTTTCCATTCGCAAAGGCGTTTTCGCCGACCGCCTGGAGACGCTCGGCGGCGCGCACTCTTATTACCGAAGCATTCTTGAGCAGATGTTTCAGGAATTCGCCCACGTGGATTGCGAAGTCAATGAGATTCGCCGCCCGCGTGTTTACCTTGACCAATGTCATTACGAGATCGTGTGGGAAGCTTAAAGGTGCCCCTTGAGCTTACCGCCCGATGAGGAGCGGGAAGAGTCTGACGCCCGAACGGTGAGGACCCGATTCGATCATCAACGCTCTTTCCGCCCTTCGCCCGCCAATAAATTTCCTTCCTTTTTGAATTCTCTCAACTCATTTTTCAAGCATCAGTTAGCGGTAATCGTGTACTGAGTTTTCAATGCTCGGTTGAATCCGAAAATATGCACGGATATTCATTTTTTTGAACAGTCAGATGCTGCTGTTCAAAGCAGATTGCTTCTGCAAGTTAAAGTA
>CAZRXE010001619.1:0-3948 GCA_964603695.1 uncultured Heliomicrobium sp. | reverse complement strand
CCATTGCGCCAGCGAAATCTTGAACACCTGTTTGGGTGCAGCCAGCAATGTTTCGCCTGCGATTGCCGCAACGCCGGCGACCGCAGCCGCTTGCGCAGATTGCTTGATGAAGTCACGACGATCAATTACTTGGATCATGATTTTTCGTCCTCGTGTTGTTAGGTTTGAGTTGTTCGAGAGGTTAAGCCGGCGGGAGTCTAAGTGGCGACGGGCGAACGGCGCAAGGCAGCAACCCCCGCCGCGCTGATTTGCCGCCACCGGTTTTCGTCAGGCCGCTCGTTATTTCCACTCGCGGCTTTGCGCGCTTTCAAACACCGCTTCGATCACCTTCATATTCGCTACGGCATCTTCCAGCGGTGTCGGCACAGGCGTGTCATTCAGCACGGCCAGCGCGAACAAATCGCCTTGAATAGTGTATTGATCACATAAGTCGAAAACGATTTGCTCGATCTCGCTTCCCTGTTGCAGCCACATTTTGCAAGGCGCGTCTGGCGGCGCATTGAACGGGATTTCAATCTCGATGCGACCTTCCGTGCCGAAGATGTTGACGCGCTGATAGGGCGAAAGCTGCGTCGAACAGGTGAACGTTGCCGTGCCGTTGCCGAAGTCCAGAATGCCTGAAGACAGGCGGTCGGTTTGAAATTGCGGATCGCGTTCGACAATGCCCAGCACGCGCTGCGGCTCCGCGCCAAAGATAAACCGCGACAGCGAGACGTTGTAACAGCCTATGTCCATCATCGCGCCGCCGCCGATCTCCGCCTGGTTGCGAATGTTGCCGGCGTCGGTGTTGAAGTAGGAAAAGAAAGATTGAATCGTTCGCAAGCTGCCGATTTTACCTTCCGTCACCAATTGTTTGGCGCGCTGCCATTGCGGGTGGTGGCGGTACATAAAGGCTTCCATCACTTTCAAGTTTTGATGTTGCCGCGCGGCGTCCAGTAAGCGCTGGCCTTCAGAGGCGGATAGGCCAATTGGTTTTTCGCACAGCACGTGCTTTCCGGCTTCTAGCGCCTTGATGGACCATTCGACGTGCAGGTGATTCGGCAGGGGGTTGTAAATCACATCCAGGTCGGCGTCAGCCAGCAACTCTTCATACGCGCCGTAAGCTTTGGCGATGTCCAGGCGCTGCGCTGTTTCTTGCGCGGCTTCCGGATGGCGCGAAGCGATGGCGGTGATTTCGGCGTGTTGGCAATGCTTCATCGCCGGGATGATTTTGTTTTGGGCGAATTTGGAAGTGCTCAACACTCCCCAACGGGTTTTGCTCATGGTTCGTTTGCTCCTTGTTGGTAAGGTTTCCAGCCTGTTTCCCAATCGTAAAACTCCAGGCCGGAGAAGTTCTTTTTGTAATCGTAAAACGACGGCCCGCGATAAGCGTAGCCGGGATAGTAATAACGGCAGCCGAGTTCGCGCGCGTGGCGAATAGCTTCCAGGATCATAAAAACGCCCAGGCTGCGTTTGGATTCCGCCGGTTCAAACATCGCGTAAACAGACGAGCAGGCGGTTTGCCCGACATCCAGAAAACTGACGCCAATCAATCGGCCTTCCGACATCACGGCGATTTCGCGATTCGTGCAAGGCGTGCTGGCCGGACTGCGCGAAAGAAAGTCGTAAATCGTGTCCGGCACGTTGTGTTCAAATCGTTGTTTGTGGCGATGGAAAAGATCGTGCTTTTCTTCGTCAATGAAGGTCGGACGGACAATCACTTCCAAATCGCGGTTGCGGGCGAGGGTGCGTTTCTGGCTGCGCGAAGACGTGAACTTCTCCAACGTGATCCGCAGCGGAATGACCGTGCGGGCTTCGCCGTCGTGATAGCCGATGGAATAGCGAAAAAAGTATTCGCCGAAATGACGCCAGCCGCGCGCCCAGAGCTGATCCATCATCTCCGGCGCAACTTGCGCGCGCATAAAGTATTCGTTGAGGAAAATCATGAAACCCGCTTGCCCGAAAAATCCACGGCCAGTAGAGTTGCCGCGCTCGAAAGGCGGTGATTGAAACACAGCCGCCCAAACGATGCCAATTCCAGACGAAGGACTTCCAAAAATGAATCGTAGAAATTTTGTCGCCGCGCTCGGCAGCGCCAGCTTCGCGGCCTCGGTGTTTTCACCTGCCGCGAACGCACAATCCGTAAACCCGTTGATTCGCCCGCCGCGTTTGAAATCCGGCGACACGGTCGGCGTCATCACGCCCGCCACGCCCGCCTCCAATCCTGACCGGCTGGCTCTGATCGAACGCACGATCAAACACTTCGGCTTGCGCGTGAAATGGGGCAAGCACATTGGCCGCAAGTCCGGCTATTTCGGCAATCCGGTGGAAGAGCGGCTGGAAGATTTGCACGCGATGTTTCGCGACCAGGAAGTGAAAGGCGTGTTTCCGATTCAAGGCGGTTACGGTTCGCCGCAACTGCTCGACCGGATTGATTACGATTTGATCCGCCGCAATCCGAAAGTCTTCGTCGGTTTCAGCGACATCACGGCGCTGCACCTGGCCATCCACCAGCGCGCGGGTCTGGTCACCTTTCACGGGCCGAATGTTTTTTCGCCCTTTCCCGACTACACGCAGCGCCACTTTCGCAAAGCCGTTTTCGACGCCGAACCGATTGGCACGGTAACCACGCCGGCGGAAAGCAATCCGCTGCGCCCGAAACATCTGCTGCGCGCCGTTCGCCCCGGTCAGGCGACAGGCCGTTTGATTGGCGGCAACCTGACGCTGATTTCGACGACGATGGGCACGCCTTACGAAATTGACACGCGCGGCGCGATTCTGTTTTTGGAAGACGTGGGCGAAGAGCCTTACCGCATAGACCGCATGCTGACGCAGTTGCGATTGGCCGGGAAATTCGATCAAGCGGCGGGTGTGATTTTCGGCGATTGCCTGGATTGCACGGCCAGCGAATTCAAACCCTTCGTCGCCGCCGGCTTCACGCTCGGCGAAGTCCTGGACGCAATTCTGGGAACTTTGAAAGTGCCAGTGCTGTCAGGGCTGACCATCGGCCACGTGGAAAATCAACTGACCTTGCCGCTGGGCGTGACAGCGAAACTGGATGCGGACGCGGGAACCTTGGACATCAAAGAATCCGGCGTGGCTTGAGGCTAGTCTTTGAAAATCTGCGCCGGTGTGATTTGCAAAAACTCCAAGCCGGGCGCGGGCAAAACAGCATCGCCTTTGAATTGCTGCCGCAGCCTGTAACTCCCATCCGTAGGCTGCGTATGAACCCAGACGCAATTGTCACGACGATCAACGATCCAGTACGCGGAGATTGCCAAAGTCGCGTAAATCTCAGGCTTGATGATGGTGTCGCGGTCAATTTGTGCCTGATTCAGTAAGGACAGAATCTCAATGACCAGCAACGCCGGAGGCCGCCGATTAGTGTCCAGGTAATTCGCATAAACAATCGAAGCATCCGGGCAAATATCCGATTCGCCGATCAGATAGTTGTCTCCAAGCTCAAAGTAACAATGTCCCAGCCCAATTCGACAGCCGGCGGATTCGATTTCGCGAACGTACCGGCATAACAACCGACTTAACCGCAGTGAAAGTCGCTGATGCGGCTTTTCAGGAATCGGATGAACAACAATTTGCTCGTTTATCAATTCCAAACAGCGGTCAGGCCAATCCTCGGCAATTTCAATGAACTGCTCGATTGAATAGCGATCACGAACAAATTGTGCCGACGTTTCAGTCATACAATCCGGCCTCAAGTCTCGCTCATTTCAATCCACTGCACGATGCCTTCCAGCGGCTCATAGCGGAACAGTTTTTCCAGCAACTCTTCCGCTTCGGCGGCGACGACAATCAGATTGCGGTAGCGCGGCAGAATGAAGCCTTCTTCCACCGCGCGGTCAATCATCGTCAACAGCGGATCGTAATAGCCCGCGACATTAAGCAACCCAATCGGTTTTTGATGAATGCCGAGTTGCCCCCAGGTGATGATCTCCATCAACTCTTCAAAGG
>CAZRXE010001618.1:0-2112 GCA_964603695.1 uncultured Heliomicrobium sp. | reverse complement strand
GGATCAATCATCGCCTTCAAATCGCCATACGGCATCCGGTTCCACAAATCCTGCGTGTTATCAATGTCGAAGGCCGCCCAGCCGCCCGCTTTGCATTGCATCGTCATCACCCATTCGGTGGCGGCGCGGCAGGCTTCCAGTTTGTAGTCTTCGTCGTCCAGCCGCATTGCCAGCAGTGCCATGATGACCGCCGCCGTGTCGTCCACATCCGGGTAATAGTCGTTGAAGAATTCAAAGGCCCAGCCTGCCGGTTTGCCTTTGCGATTGAAAACGGCCCAGTCGCCGTAACGAAAAATCTGTTTGGTCAGCAGCCAATCGCCGGCGGCTTTGACGCGCGAATCAACGGGCGATGCGCCCGAATCCAGCAGCGCCGTCAAACCGAGCGCAGTGTCCCAGGTCGGCGAAATGCAGGGTTGCAGGCGTAAATATTGCGGCAACTCCGAGGCGCTGCCCGCGCCCTCTTCAATGCAGAAGCGGTCGAGCGCGTCCAGACCGCGTTTGATGTAAGGGTGACTGCCGGCATAACCGAGCGCGTGAAACATCAGGATCGAATTGAGCATTGCCGGGACGATGCCTGCCCAATCGCCGGGCGTGTCTTGCCGTTCGATGACCCAGCGTTCGGCGGCGGCGATGCCTTGCGCGCGCAGCGGAACAAGGCCGGCTCGATCCAGCGTCTTGAGCATTTTGTCCGCCGCCAAAAAAAACGAGCCGATGGCCGTGCCGTCGTTGTTTTTCAAACCTGTGTCGTGCTGCGAACCTGCGACGAACAGTTCATCCGCGCGAATGCCGAGGTCGTAAACAGGTCGTTTATCAATCACGACCAACAGCGGAACCGTGGAAGAGCGCGCCCAACTCGCCATGGTGTAAATGTTCAACGGAAACCAGCTTGGCAAAAACATAAACCACGGCGGCAAGGTCGGAATGCCTTCCCACGGATACGCGCCGAACAGCGCCAGATGCAGCTTGGTGAAGACGCGAGCTTTGGTCAGGCCGCCGCGTTCCAGAATGAATTGCCGGGCTTTTTGCATCGGCAGTTCATCGGGCGAATGTCCGGCTAGTTTCAGCGCGAAGTAGGCTTCGATGGTGGTGCTGATTTCACCGCCGTCGCTGTAAAACAATTCCCAGCCGCCGTGCGCGCGTTGTTCGCGGAGCAGGTAGCGCGCCATTTGCTGAATTTGCGCTTCGCGGTCTTTGCCGTTGCTTCTCAAATTGCGCGGGTTGGTGTGAATCAGGATGCGATGAAGCATCAAGTATTCGGCGGTCAACGTGACGTTGGCTTCCAGTTCCGCCCACCAAAAACCTTCCAGGTTTTGTTGGGCAAACAGGTAGTCCTGTCCGCGACGAATTGCGTCTGTTAATCGGGGTTGAATCGGTTGTTGCCGTGCCGGTTGTGGAGTGCTCATTACCTCTCAGGATTCCTCAGCATGTAATTGACGATCAGCGGCGTGTCTTCGCTGAAGTTTTTCAGGCCGCCGCGCACACGGTTAGCGCGCAGGTAGACTTTGATCAGGAATTCAGCGGCGGGGCTGCTGGTCTGACTTTTCGATTTTGCCCAGTAAGCGTTGCGAGCGTTCAAGTCGTCCATCGCCGGCGGGATCAATTGAGACTTCAGAGTGGAGGCGGCTTGCGCGTCGCTTTTTTCCAGAAAGTCCAACACTTTCAGGCCGTGCAGATAGCCGGAGTAGCGAATGTAAGGTTCGTTGGAATTGATGCAGACGATGTAGGCGATGAAATTGGCTTCGTCTTCGCGGGCGAAGCCGCGTTGATGCGCTTTGAAGTGGGCAATGACGAAAGGCTTGTCGCAATCCGGCACGGTGTCGTTATAGAGCGCCTCGCCGGTGAAGGGCATGTAAACGCCGCGAATGTCCAGCCAGGTGGTGACTCTGGAAAAGATCAACGGTTTCGGCGGCCCGAACCCGCCCTGGCTGGCTTTGCCCAGCATCTTTTCCAGTTGGAAGCCTTTTTCGATGGTTTGATAAAGCACCGGCGTGCTGAGCGGCATGAAGCTGGCACCGGTCGCGGTTTGTTCGTTGCGCGAAGTGTAGTTGCGATTGATGCCGTCAATGATGCGTTCGCCGACGCGGATAATTTCCTCGCGGCCTTCGGCGCGGC
>CAZRXE010001617.1:0-3531 GCA_964603695.1 uncultured Heliomicrobium sp. | reverse complement strand
AGCCGTAGCGGTAGCCGTTTTCCAGCACCTGTAAAATCATCGCCATCGTATAGGACAGATAACTCTTACCCATCGCTCGCTCCTGTTCATATCGTGAATGTTTACTAGATACCTATACATATAATTATCTACATAGGGGTGTCAAGCAGTATGTTGCTTGAAGCCTCTGCATAAAACCTTGATATACCGCTGGCGAATTCATTGTCCGAAACCTGAGACCTGAAAATCCAGTACCAAGAACCTGACCAAAAAAGGACTTTACCGTGTGGTCCAACGGATTTTTTGGTAGTCAGGTTTCCGGTCTTAGGTTTCGGGTTTCAGGACAACGAATTAGCCGGCGCTATCCTTCAGCTACTCGTGCCGCCAGCTACTTGTGCCGCAACGCGGCGAGCAGCTACTCGTGACGCAAAGCGGCGAGCGTGTCAATACGCGCGGCTTTGCGGGCCGGTAGCAGGTAAGCCGCCAAGGCTGCGGCAAAGCGCGATGCCCGCGAATATCACCAAATCACACCGACGAAGCGAATCAGCCACAAATGCGGTTTCATCTTTTTTCTCAGTAGGGATGACACGATTACAACGCCGGCAATTGCCACAGAGGTCACAGAAAGCACAGAGGAAAACATCAGGGCAAGGTTCATCAGCCTTGAAGCGTGCCGACATCCGCTTCTTTTTCTCAGTGTCCTCGGTGATCTCTGTGGCAAGTTTCTTAGTCGTGCCGTAAAGCGATCATCGGAGCAACTTTGGTTGCGCGGCGTGCGGGCAGGTAAGTTGCCGCCAGCGCCACCAACGTCAAACAAAGCGAAACGCCGCCGAAAGTCAGCGGATCGAAGGGACTCAAATCCACCAGGATCATCGCCAGCAAACGCGCGACGCCCGCGCCGCCCAGCAAGCCAATCAAAATGCCGACGGCGATCAGGCGCAGCCCTTGTTTGAAAAACAAGGCCAGGATGTTGCCGGATTCCGCGCCCAGCGCCATGCGAATGCCGATTTCGCGCGTGCGTTGCGCGACGACAAACGACATCACGCCGTACAGTCCTATGGAAGCCAGCGCCAGCGCCGCCAGTCCCAGCGCCAACGCGACGTTGGCCGCGATGCGAAACGGCGTGGTTTGCAAATCCAGCCATTCTGCGGTGGATTTCATCGCCAGCGTGGCCTCCGCGTTCAGCGCGACGACTTCCGCGCGAACCGCGCCCATCACACGGCCGGCGTCCGTTCGCGTGCGCACCAACAACTGTTCGCCGTAAGGATTGCCGGGACTGAGCGGCAGATAAACCAGCGGATCGTTGCGTTGAATGACCAGTCCGGTGGTCGTATCGCGCATAACGCCGATCACCTGATAGACGGGAAAACTTGCGGCAGAAGCGGCCTGCGCCGTGGTCGCCGGCGCGACAGGATTGATCGCGGCGTCTTCAATGCCGAACGATTGCCCCAGCGCCTGACCGGGATCGGTGAATTGCGGCCAGAGTTTGCGCACGGCGGCGGCACTCATCACGACTACGCGGGCACCGGCGTCGGCTTCCTGTTCGGTGAAGTTGCGCCCGCTCAGCATTCGCACGCCCAGCGTTTCAAGGTGATTGGACGAGACGAAATCGTAAGCGACGTTCAACAGATGCGCCCGATCCGTTCCGGCGGTTTGTCCGGCCAGTACGACTGCGCTTCTGGGAACCTGTCCGGACAAGGGCGCACGCGAAACGCGGCTGACTGATTGCACGTCCGGCAACGCGCGCAAACGGGTTTCAAGCTGTTGGCGCAAGGCTTCCGTTTGTTGCCGGCGGGAATGTCCCAACTCGACTTCGACGGTGAACAGCCGCGCGGTTTCAAAACCAGTATCCAGCGTTTGCAGCTTTTGCAGGTTACGGACGAGCAATCCGGCACTGACCAGCAGGATCAGCGAAAACGCCAGTTGCGCGACAATCAATGCGTTGCGTAGCCGCGACTGGCTGAGGTGTTCGCCGAAGACGGAGCCTTCGCCTTTTAACGCCGCCGTCAGGTTAGGCCGCGAAGCCTGCCACGCCGGAGCCAGTCCCGCCGCCACGCCTGCCAGCAGCGCCATCAACAGCGTAAAGCCGAAGACGCGATAATCCGGTTGCAGATCGAGCGCAATTGAAGCCAGAAACATGCTCGAAGTCGAAAACTGCGACAGCAGCACCGGGTACAACACATTCAGCGACCACCACGCCAGCAACAAACCGAGCGCGCCGCCCGCCGCAGCGATCAACAGACTTTCGGTCAGTAATTGGCGAATGATGCGTCCGCGCGTTGCGCCCAGCGCCAACCGCGTGCCGATTTCTTTTTGCCGCCGCGCCGCGCGCGCCAACATCAGATTGGCGACGTTGGCGCAGGCAATCAGCAACACCAGCCCGACCGAAAGCGGCAGGATCAACAGAATCTGCCCGACCTCTTCATCCACCGAAACGAATCCGGGAGCGCGATTCAATTTCACCGCCGCCTGACGGTTTTCGCCCGGATATTCACGCGCCAGTTGCGCCGTCAGCGCCGTCAGTTCCGCCTGCGCCTGCGCTTGCGTGACGCCAGGTTTCATTCGGCCCCACAAATCGAAAGACGCGACATTGCGATCCGTATGCCAGCTTGGCGCTTGCGCCGACGTCGTTTCGTACAGCGCATCGCGCATCATCAACGGCAACCAGCAGGCGGGCCGGTTCGGCGTGGTGCCGATGAAATCTTTGGCCGTTACGCCCACGATGACGAACGATTGCCCGGCCAGTTTGACGGTTTTCCCAATCACTTGCGGATCGCTTTTGAAAGCCATCTCCCAAAAATAATGGCTCAACACGGCAACGGGATGCGTGCCGGGCGCGCGCTCTTCTTCGGGCAGAAAGCCGCGCCCCAACGCCATATTCGCGCCGAGCAGGGAAAAGTAATTGGCGGCGACCAACTGACATTTGACGTAGCCGAATTCTTCGCGCTGGGATTGCGCCTCGCCCTGTTTAGCGTGTTCGATTCCCAAGGTCGCTCCTGTCTCGCTTATCAGCGTCAGCCCCGCCATCGTCCGCGACCGCGCGGCATAATCCTGATAGTCCGGGTAGGAAAATCGCTGCACGCGCTTGCCTGTTTCCGGTACGCCTTCGATTTCCACAATGCTGTTTACGTCTTTCAACGGCAGCGGCTTCAGCGCCAGCGCGTTGAAAAAGGTGAACAAGGCCGTGTTCACGCCAATGCCCAGCGCCAGCGTCAGCATAACGACGACGCTGAAGCCGGGTTGTTTGAGCAACATTCTGACGCCGTAGCGCAAGTCTTGAATCATTTCGTTCCCTCGTGATTGCGGTTTGTGTTCGGTCGGAACCTCAATCACCTTCTCGCATAAGATTCGAGCAAACGATTGAGCCATTCCGGTTCGCGCGGTTCGGGGCGTTTTTTAAGTCCCTTTGCCGATCCCCAACGGTGTAGCCAGGAATCTCCGCGCCCGGAGGAAACAGTCGGTAAGCGGTAGGCAGGATCGTTGAGCGCTTCCTCCAGGGAGAGGAAACGATAGCCGCGCCGTTTCATTAACGCTGCCAGCGCATCGAAATGA
>CAZRXE010001616.1:0-4717 GCA_964603695.1 uncultured Heliomicrobium sp. | reverse complement strand
AAACATCATTCAGTACGTAGCGAAACTGAACCTGGTTATGAATCGCCACGCGCAGCAACATCAAGTACCTTTGGTTTTTCGTGACGGGGCTGTGCCGCTGATCAACTGCCGCAGCAAGGATTGATCAAAGGCCTTTGTGTGCGGCGAGCGCGGTTCGTACCAATCGCACTGCTGCGTGGTCGTCGGATGATTGTCGCAAGTCGGACAGCGATAACGCTTCGGGCGCAACTCGATAAACACACGCTGTTCCAGAATAGGCAAATGCCTCAAGCGGATCGGATCATCGTAGCTGTGAAATTCAAATGTCTTCTCTCCACACTGGGAGCAGATCGCATAGGGGCGCGTACTCTCGACCGTGATGACGATCTCTCGCTTTTTCAATTCGGTCTTCAACACGCGGACTTCCGGCAAATCCAACGGAAACTCGATCATTGGCGGCATCGGTCGGTACCCTTAAAAAGAGATTTGGTTCGACCTCAGCCTGCCACAACTTCAATCACGCTCCAGGATCACAAGATATTGGGGTTTATCCGGCAATTCCCAGAGATCCCTCAAACCTTCTGCATTAATAGGCTACGTGCTAAAGTGCGTCCCCGAAGCTGAAAGATTTTTACTTCCAATCGCCATTCAGCCCCGCCAGCTTCGGTCTTCCAGTTACAAACTCATAGAAACACGAAAAAGCAGCATCAATAATGGCTCTTAAGAAATCAGAACTTTATAGCTCCCTCTGGTCAAGTTGCGACGAATTGCGCGGCGGAATGGATGCCAGCCAGTACAAGGATTACGTCCTGGTTCTGCTGTTCATCAAATACGTCAGTGATAAGTTTGCGGGGATGCCTTATGCCCCAATCAAGATTCCCGCCGGAGCCAGTTTCAAAGACATGGTTGCGCTGAAGGGAACTTCGGACATTGGCGACCAGATCAACAAAAAGATCGTCGCGCCATTGGCGAATGCCAACAAACTGTCCGATATGCCGGATTTCAACGATGCGACGAAACTCGGCACCGGCAAAGAAATGGTGGATCGGCTGACGAACCTGATCGCCATCTTTGAAAATAAGTCGCTGGATTTCAGCAAGAACCGCGCAGACGGCGATGACATTCTGGGAGATGCCTACGAATACCTGATGCGGCATTTCGCCACCGAAAGCGGCAAGAGCAAGGGGCAGTTTTATACGCCCGCCGAAGTCAGCCGTGTTATTGCGCAGATCATCGGCATCCACGATGCGCAGACCAGTTCAACGACTTCGGTGTATGACCCAACGTGCGGTTCAGGTTCGTTGTTATTGAAAGTCGGCGACGAAGCCAGTGCCAAAGTCACTTTGTATGGGCAGGAAAAAGACGCGGCGACGTCGGGCTTGGCGCGGATGAATATGATCTTGCACAACAACCCGACGGCGTTGATTGTGCAGGGCAACACGCTGGCTGATCCCAAATTCAAAGACGGCGACACGCTGAAGACCTTTGACTATGTCGTAGCCAATCCGCCGTTCAGCGACAAACGGTGGAGCAACGGCATTGACGCGGCGAACGATGCTTATGAACGCTTTAACCAGTTCGGCACGCCGCCCGACAAGCAGGGAGATTATGCTTATCTGTTGCACATCGTGCGTTCGCTTAAAAGCCACGGCAAAGGCGCGTGCATCCTGCCGCACGGCGTGCTGTTTCGCGGCAATGCCGAAGCCGAAATTCGCCGCAATCTGATTCGCAAGGGATACATCAAAGGCATCATTGGCTTGCCTGCCAATTTGTTTTACGGCACGGGCATTCCGGCGTGCATCATCGTGATTGACAAAGAGAACGCCCATCAGCGCCGCCACATTTTCATGATTGACGCCAGCGCAGGCTTCCTGAAAGACGGCAACAAGAACCGGTTGCGCGCGATGGACATTCACAAGATCGTGGACGTGTTTAACCGGCGGCTGGAATTGCCCAAGTATTCGCGCGTCGTGCCCTTCGAAGAAATCGAACGCAACGAATTCAACCTGAACATTCCGCGTTACATTGACAGCCAGCAAGCCGAAGACATTCAGGACATCGCGGCGCATTTGCGCGGCGGCATTCCCAACCGCGACATCGAAGCGCTCGAAAAGTATTGGGCCGTGTTGCCAAATCTCAAAGCCAGTCTGTTCGCCCCATTGAGAGAACATTACTCTCAATTATCAATTATCAATTCTCAATTGAAACAAACCATTTATGAGCACGCTGAATTCGTCGAGTTCATCAACAGCATGAATGCGCTGTTTGCTGCGTGGCGCGAACGCAGCTCCGTGACTTTGAAAAGTTTGCAAGCGGGTTGTCATCCCAAACAGGTGATTGTCGCGCTGTCTGAAGACTTGCTGGCGCATTACACAGGCAAGCCGTTGATTGATAAATATGACGTATACCAGCACCTGATGGATTATTGGGCCGAAGTGATGCAGGACGATGCTTACCTCATCGCCGCCGATGGTTGGAAGGCCGAGACCTATCGCATTCTGGTCGAAAATAAGCAGAAGAAACTCGTAGACAAAGGCTGGGCGTGCGACCTCGTCCCCAAAGCCCTGATCGTGGCGCGTTATTTTGCCGCAGACCAGGCCGCGATTGACGCGCTCGCCGCCGACATCGAAAGCGTCACGGCGCAAATGACCGAGATGGAAGAAGAACACGGCGGCGAAGACGGCGCGTTTGCCGAACTCGACAAGGTCAACAGGGCGACGGTTGCGGCGCGGCTCAAAGAACTCAAAGGCCCGCTTACTGACGAAGCCCGCACGCTTTATGAATACCTGAAACTTTGCGAAAAGCTGGCTGATCTCAAACGGTCTTTTGCCGCCGCCGAAAACAAACTTGACGAAATGGTTTACGCCAAATATCCCGCGCTGACCGAAGCCGAAATAAAAACGCTGGTCGTCGAAGACAAATGGCTGGCCACGCTCGATGCCGCCATCCACGGCGAAATGGATCGCATCAGCCAGGCGCTCACCCAGCGTATCAAGGAACTGGCTGAGCGTTACGAGACGCCGCTGCCACAAATGACGCGCCGGGTGCATGATTTGGAGCAGAAGGTGAGTCAGCACCTGGAAAGGATGGGATTTTCATGGAATTAACCACAGACGCCGACTATCAGGAACTGCTTACCCGCATTTCAGCGGTTTACGACGAAGGCCGTCGGCGCGCCTATCAAGCCGTAGCCACCCAAATGACCGAGACTTATTGGCAAATCGGACATGACATTGTGGAACATGAACAAGGTGGCAAGGTCAAAGCCGAATATGGCAAGGCACTGCTCACCAACCTGAGCCGCGATTTGAAACTGCGGCACGGCAAAGGATTTAGCCGGAGCAATCTGGTTTACATGCGTCTCTTGTATCTGCGTTATCCAATTGGTCAGAAGCCTTCTGACCAATTGAGTTGGTCACATTACGTCGAATTGCTCAAGCTGGATGATGAGCTTGAGCGTAGCTTTTATGAACAGCAAGCCATCCGAGAAAAGTGGTCAGTGCCGGAATTGATGCGGCAGAAAAAAGCCGGGCTGTTTTTGCGCCTTGCGGCTGGCAAAGACAAAGCCGCCATTCTGCAACTGGCGGCGCAAGGGCAAGTGGTTGCCCAGCCGGATGATTTGCTGCGCGAACCTTATATCTTTGAGTTTCTGAAAATCACCGAGCCGCACCTCGTCTCAGAAACCCAACTCGAAACGTTGCTTTGTGACCATCTGCAATCCTTTCTGCTCGAACTCGGCAAGGGCTTCACCTTTGTCGGCAGGCAATACCGCATCACGATCAACAACACGCATTACCGTGTTGATCTGGTTTTCTATCACCGAATACTGCGCTGCTTTGTGCTGCTGGATTTGAAGATCACCGATGTGCAGCATCACGACATCGGCCAGATGAATCTGTATCTGGGTTATTTCGCCGCAGAGGAAAATGTCGAGGGCGACAATCCGCCCATTGGCATCATCCTGACCCGCAACAAAGACGAATTGCTGGTCGAATATGCCACCTACCAAATGAACAGCCAGCTTTTCGTCCAGAAATATCAGCTTTACCTGCCTGACCGTGAGGAATTGCGCCGCCAATTGGAATTGACGCTCAAGGAAGCGGAAGAAGGAGAGAAGTTATGACCGACTGCGTTACCGAGCTTGAGCAGAAGGTGAACCGCCATCTGGAAAGGATGGGCTTTTTATGGAAGTGAGGAAGGGTTACAAACAAACTGAGGCTGGCGTGATTCCAGAGGATTGGGATGTAATGACGATGGGTGAACTATTCAATTTTCAAAATGGAGTGAATGCAGATAAAGCGGCTTACGGAAAAGGGATACCATTTATCAATGTGCTTGAAGTTATTACTCATTCGACACTTGATGAATCGAGAATTCCTGGAAGAATTCTATTACCAAATCACATTTGCAACTCGTTCAAAGTTCAAACAGGGGATGTTCTTTTTAACCGAACATCAGAAACTCAAGAAGAAGTTGGCCTTGCCTCCGTGTACTCAGACAAAAAAGAAGTGGTGTTTGGAGGCTTTGTTATTCGTGCTCAGCCAAAAGGTAAAACTCTAAATCCTGCCTTTTGTTCTTACGCTTTGCGATTTCGTCCTATACGCCAACAGATTGTTGCACGCGGGCAAGGCGCAGTTCGCGCAAATATTGGGCAACAAGAATTATCAAAAGTACAGGTCTTTATTCCCTCTCTCCTCGAACAAGAAGCCATTGCCGAAGCCTTGAGCGATGCGGATGC
>CAZRXE010001615.1:0-3940 GCA_964603695.1 uncultured Heliomicrobium sp. | reverse complement strand
AGAAGATGAGAACGCGAGTTGCCATCCTTATTTTAGCAATCGTCGCAGGTTTCGGTCTGCTCAGTGCAGCAGGAAAGATTAGCAACGCTGAGCCAGCAGGTGGCCTAGCTTTTCAATCAAGCAAATCAAAGGTCACATACTCCGACCCGATTGATGAAGATGAAGTTCCGCCTGGCGGCAAGATAGGTTACACGCCGCAATTCCCTATGTTTTTGGCTGACGTGAACGGAGACAAAGTGCGAGATTTCTGTCGGGCTGTAGGTGGCAACCCGCCCAACATAGCTTGTCAATTAGGGAAGCCCGGAGGTGGCTTCAAGATCAAAGAATTTACAGGGCCTGGCGGCATAAAAGGCTGGTTTGGCTCGGATAAAAAGCCTCAATGGATGGAAGACGTAAATGAAGATGGTCGCGCTGATTATTGCCGTTACTTTGGAACCGGTTTTGTCGCGGCACTGGCTGAGGATTATGAGTTCTCAGATTCAGATCACCCCATTCAGAAAACTGCTAAGGGATGGCGAATAGTTAGATAAAACAAGCAGATCAAGGACAGCCATAACAACAACTGCCAATCAACTCTAATAAAGGAAAAATATGAAAAAAACGCTTTTTAGCATTGCTCTTTCTTCAGCCTTTTTTTTCGTGATGGGATTGCTGGTTTTCGCTAAAGCCAATTCGCTAAAGCAAACACGTGCCACAGCCCAAAGCGAGGATACGTTAACTCACTTCAACCCTGCTGCATCGAAAAATAGTCTTAACATGGACCTGAGTAGTCAATCCAAAACAAAGACTTTCTATTTTCCCAAAATCGATGGTGTTCGGGGCGATGCGACAGTTTGGGAATGGGATGGAACACCAGGAACGCATGAAACCGCTAAGCGGCAAGCGGCCGATATGTATTGTTCCTATGCGCTCGAAAAAGACGCTACTTCCGTGCGATTCGAGGTTGTTTCAAGTGATAGAAAGGGTACAGAACGGTTCAAAGAGGACGGTTCACATTCGTACTGTAAATTCTGCAAAGACTTTTTTTCTTCGGTAACTTGTAAAGCAAGTAACTAAACCAGTAGGCACAATCGCGGTGCCGCGAGGATCGTGGAAACTCATCCTAAATTGTCGCGCTGGCTACCGCGATGCGTGTGGGAATTTAAGAGATGGTATGGAGCGAATCAAGGATAGCTAGCCTGTCAAATTGCAGAAGTCGAAGGAGAAGATATGAAAAAGACACTTTTTAGCATTGCGCTACCCTTAGTTTTTTTTGGCGTATTGGGATTGCTGGCACTCACTAAAGCCAGCTCGCAAGAAAAGATGGGGACCCTCAACTTAAGAAGTTTTGAGCGAACCATGGTTCTTATTCGAGCCGGGAGCTTTGAAATGGGAGCAGAAAATCACAGTGCTGATGAACGTCCTGTCCGGGTAGTTCGCATTAAGAAAGCATTCTACATGGGTAAGTATGAAGTGACTCAAGCCCAATGGAAAGCGGTTATGGAAGACAATCCTAGCCAATATAAGGGTGATAAACTTCCTGTCAATAATGTTTCCTGAGATGATGTGCAAGAGTTTCTTGAGAAGCTAAATGAACAGAGTCCAGATTATGAGTATCGGTTGCCAACTGAGGCAGAATGGGAATACGCCTGTCGAGCTGGAACACGGGGCGATTATGCTGGTGACCTGGATGAAATGGCCTGGTACAAGGAAAATTCTGGTGGAAGGTCTCACCCGGTTGGAGAGAAGCAGCCAAATAATTGGGGACTTTACGACATGCACGGAAATGTCTGGGAATGGTGTAGTGACTGGTATGACGCGAACTACTATAAGTCTGGTCGAAACGTAGACCCTCTTGGCCCAAGCGCTGGAACGACAAAAGTAAATCGCGGTGGTGATTGGCATGATCCAGGAGTTTGGTCATCAGACCGCGGGTATAATTCGACTGGCACGCGTTCACCTCATATTGGATTCCGCCTTGTAAGAGTAGCTCGTTAATGGGTCACCTTTATTACACCGTCACGGACTCAATCACGGATTCAACTTCAACAGCGGTGCTACTGCATCAAGCTCTTTACTGGTGACGGCTCAGATCGCTGTCAACGTGGCGTCGAGCAATCAGCGGTCTTCTTGTCCTAACGGATTGACGGCGGGCTTGGTCGAATACTTCTTTATCAGAGTAGTGCCGGGCTCGACGGCAATTGGGGGAAGGCCGATATTCGTGCTGCGCCCCAAGCCTGACTGGCGTCGGTGAAGGCTTCGATAGCTTTGGCGAGGCTGGGTTTTGACTTCGCCATCGGGCATAGTGACGAAGGCTTCGTCTACGGCACGGGCTTCGGCCAGCAGCGCGGCATATTGGGCAGAAGCCGAAAGTATCTGCGCACGGGCGGAAAGTTTGCGCAACTCGTGTGGGCTTTGCGCCCCTGCGCGATGTTGAGTTGATTGGGTGTGGACGCAGGTTGGCGGCTTGCGATTCCTCAGTCAGAAACGAAGGCTTTCGACTTCATTATTCAAAAGGAATCCGGCAACGGCGATCAGCTCAATCTCCTCGTGTTGATTCATCCAAGCGCCTGCGGGCCGCGCACGAGGCGTCCGGGCAGTGCGCCGGTGGCTGCGCCGTTCGCGTAGACGACTTCGCCGCGCACGATGGTGGCGATGTAGCCTTCGGCGCGTTGGATGATGCGGCGGCCTCCGCTGGGCAGGTCGTAAACGGTTTGGGGCGCGTGCAGGTGCAGGCGGTCGAAATCGAGTACGTTGATGTCGGCCTGGTAGCCGGGTTGCAGCAGGCCGCGATCGTGTAACCCTACGGCTTGGGCGGTGTCGTGGCTGAGCATTTTGATGACGGCGGGCAGGGGCAAGCGGTCGCCGCGCCGGTCGCGCACCCAGTACGTCAGCATGAAGGTCGGATAGCTGGCGTCGCAAATCGTTCCGCAATGCGCTCCGCCATCGCCGAGGCCCAGCACGGTGTCGGGATGTCGCATCATTGCCAGCGAAGTTTCGAGATTGCCCGCCGCGTAATTGCACAGCGTGGTGTAAAGCGTGTTGCGGCCTTCACGTTCGAGCAATAAATCGTAAGCCAGTTCTTCGGACTTGACGCCCAGCCGTGCGGCGCGGGCCGCGATGCTTTGCGAAAAGGGCTGTTCGTAATCGGGCGGGTCGCCCAGCAAAAACATCGAATCGAAATTGCGCACCAAACGGCTCAGGGCAATCGCCGGATCGGGCGCAGTCGTTTCAGCCAGAATGCGTGCGCGGATGTCGGGTTGCGCCAGTTGTGCGATGCGTTCGGCAAAGGGCAAGTGCGCGAGGTCTTGATAGGTCTGGGCGGAAACGAACGGGTTCAGCGTGAGTTCGTGGCCGAGAATGACGCCGATGGCCCGGCCTAAGACCTGGGCTTTGATGGTGACGCCTGCGGCATTGGCGGCGGCAATTTGATCAAGCACGGCGCGCCATTCCATCGTCATCGGGCCGTAATCGCCTTCGATCAGGGTGAACAGCAACGGTCGCCCGGAGGTTTCAGCCAGGCGTCTTATCATTCCAAATGTGTCGGCATCTTCATAATCCGTGACCAATTCGATGACGCCTTTGTTGGCGGCTCGCAATTCGCGGGCGAGCGTCAGCAATTCTTCTTCTGCCGCAGCGTAACCGGGCGACAAATGGCCGTCGCTGGAACGATGAAACCACGTCCGCGAAGTCGAAAAGCCCATTGCGCCTGCGTCCAGCGTTTCGCGCACCAGTCGCGCCATCGCGGCCAAATCTTCCGGCGTAGCGGGTTCGCGGTCGGCTCCGCGCTGGCCCATGACGTAAACGCGCAAGGCGGCGTGCGGGATGTATCCGCAAACGTCCATGTCGTAACGGCGCGTGGCGAGGTAGTTCAGATAATCGGGATACGATTCCCACGTCCACGGCAAGCCGTCTACCAGCACCGGATGCGGAATGTCTTCGACGCCTTCCATCAGGCGGA
>CAZRXE010001614.1:0-4358 GCA_964603695.1 uncultured Heliomicrobium sp. | reverse complement strand
CCGTGTTGTTGCGAACGATGTAGGAGATGACGAACTCATCGCCGACGGTAATAAAGCGCGGTCCCTGGATGCGCACGGTGATGGGCTTGTTGGTGCGCGCCGTGGTCTCCCCCATGCCGAACCTCGCGCCCGTCGTGTTGGCGCGCGCCTCGGCCTTCCAGCGCGTGAGGGTTTGCGGGTACGGGACGGTGACGGTGGCCGTGCCGCTGTCATCAGTGATCACGCGGGCGTCCCAGAACGCCGTGGCGCGGAAGTCGGTGCGGACGACGATGTCGGCCGGCGGCTGACCCTGCTCGGGCGATCCGGCGGGCGAAGCGCCGGCGGCCTCGGACGCCGGGCTGGCCATCGAGTACGCGGCGAGGCCCTCGGTGGACTTGGCCCTCGCCATGTCATCTGAGTCGCGGAAGAAGTTGCCGCTTGAACCGCCGCCTCGTTCGCCTTCGGACCGGCCAACGGCATCGAGCCGGGCGCCTTCCTTCTTTTCTGCCGCGAACCGCGCATCCTCATACCGGCCCGACTCGGTTTTGACAAGGCGAATCAGCGGCAGTTCTTCCAGGCTGCCGTCGGTCGTGACGGCGTTGCGCTGCTTGCGGTCGTAAAAGAACGCGCGCGGGATGCCGATGCGCGCGCCTTTCAATCCGTCGCGTTTGAGGTGCGGCGTGTAATCGCCGGTGCGGCCGCAGCGCGAAGTCGCCGCATCATTTGGATCAGCGGCCTTGCCTTCCATCACGCCGAGCATGATTGCCGCGTCGGCCACCGTCTTCGTCATCGGCCCCGGCGTATCCTGATCCGCCGTGATCGGAATGACGCCGTAACGGCTGATGCGGCCCAGCGTGGGCTTGATCCCAACGAGCATGTTTTGATTGGCCGGGCTGAGAATCGAGCCGGAAGTTTCGGTGCCCACATTGCCTGCCCAGAAATTGGCGGCGGTGCCTGTGCCCGAACTCGAACCGCCGGTGAACAGAGCCGGACGCCCGTCCGCAGTGGCTTCGCGCGAGTCGCGGCGCGGGTCGTAAGGGTTAAAGCCGTGGCCGGCAAGGCCGTTGTAATTGGCGGGCATGCCGGTCGCCACCCAATTGGCCAATTCGGTCAGGTTGGTTTTGGCGATGATGATCGCGCCGGCTTCGCGCAGGTTTTTGGTGAGCGTCGCTTCGTAAGGCGGAATCAAGCCTTCAAACGCCAGCGCGCCGCCCGTGGTCGGCATATCGGTGGTGTGAATGTTGTCTTTGAGCGCGATGGGGATGCCGTGCAGCGGCCCGCGCAAACGGCCTTGCGCGCGTTCGCGATCCAGCGTGTCAGCTTCTTCGAGCGCGCGCGGATTGATGGCAATGACGGCGTTGAGCTTGTCCTCGTAAAGCGCAATGCGCGTCAGGTATTGCCGGACGATTTCGCGCGAAGTCACGCGGCCTTCCGCCATCGCCGTTTGCATCTCACTGATGGAGGCTTCGACGACAGTGAATGCCGGTTTGGCTGGAGGATTACCTTGTTGGATCAAGAGCAAACCCGTTAAGGCGAAGATCAGGGAACGGATCATGAGTTTTTCCTCGTTGGTATCGCTTCGGCCAGGATCGAGCCGAAGTTGGGAAGTGTTGTTGTTTTTGAGCTTGCCCTGACGCTGCTTTGCCGTGGTCAGGAAACCCGCCGCGATCATACACATCCTGCAACGCCACTGCATAGCCGATCACCAAGGTGACGAATCTGCCGTAAACAAAAGCTGCCGGAAAGGGAAGGTCAATCCCATCTCCGGCAGCGTTTGTTTACGGCGCAGGTTTCAGCAATTGGTCAGGCTCAGGGCGCGAAGTAACCTGACGCATCCAGAATCAATTCCGTCGTGGATGAGGTCAGCACCTTGAACGTCCCGTCAACCGGACTCAAACCGACAAAGTAATGTCGGTTGTAGCCTGAGGAGGCCGGCGTCGGGTAGTTCGACGTGGCCACCAGCGGTGCCGTTGTCAGATTTCCCGGAAACAGCGTCAGGTAACCCGCAGCCGGCGTACTCACCACCGAGGCGTTGCCGACCACTGCCTGCGCCGATGCCGGCAGCCCGCAAAAACCTGCGGCTTGCTGCGTATGCGTGGCCGCGTTCAGATTGCCCTGAATCGGCGCATTCGTCCGCGTGCAGCCAACCAGCGGCGGCCCGCCGGGGCGCGTTTCCAGCAAACGCACCGGCGCGGGCAAGGGATTGAAAAGCAAGCCCACACCATTGGCATCTACGGCTTCCTCGCTGTAATAGCCGAGGATGTCCACCACCAGATGCGTCGTCCTCAAGGTGTAAATCTTGAACTTGCCGTCCGCACTGAGTTTGACGGCGAATGGCCCGTTGATGACATCATTGCCGCCGTAGTTAGAACTGGCGATCAGCGGTCGGGTTCCGCCGCTCGGATAGATCGTCAGGAAGCCTCCGCCGTCGGGAACGACGCTGGTGGCGTTGCCGACCAACACCTGCGCCGTTGCCGGAATTGAATTGCAGGGCGAAGCCACTGGCGAGCGGCCTTGCACCGACAAGTCAAGATTCGGATCGGCGTTCGGATCGCCAGTGCCTATGAGCTGTGCGCCGGGTGCAATGCAGCCATTGAGTCCCGCGCGCGTTTCCAGCAAGCGCACCGGCGTGGCCAGCGGATGGAAATAAAGCCCGCCCGTGCTGGGCGGCGCGTAATAGCCCGTCACGTCAACAATCACGTGCGTCGTGCCGCTGGCGAAAATCTTGAACGCGCCGGCATCCGGGCCGGTCGTTCCCAGCCCGACGGTGAAGACGTTGTTGGTGACTTCGCCGGGACCGAAATTGGAGTTCGACACGGTGGGTTGCGCCGCAGTACTTGGGAAGAGCGTCAGGAAGCCTCCGCCCGAAGGCACGACGGTGATGTTGCCGGTAACGGCCTGAGCCTCGGCGGGAATGCCCGCGCAAATCGTCCTTGCTTGCAGCGTAAACGTGTTGCCGGCGTTGATGGCTGCACCGGGCGTGGTGCAACCGTTCAGCCCAGCGCGGGTTTCCAGCAACCGCACTGGTTGCGGCAGCGGGTAAAACTGCAAGCCGCCACCACTCACCATCAACGTGTAAACGCCCGTGCCCGTGCAACCGGTGTTATCCGTCGCCGTCACGGTGAAGCTGAAGCTGCCGGAAGCCGTCGGCGTTCCGGTCAATGCGCCGCCGCTGCTCAAGCTCAAACCATTGGGCAGCGCGCCGGCGGTCAGGGCCAAGCTGTAAGGCGCAGTCCCGCCCGTCGCCGTCAAGGTTTGGTTATAAACCGTTCCCTGGAAGCCCGCATGCAAGCTGGCCGGACTGATGGTGATTGTCGCGCAAGGCGGATGAATCGTCAGCGAATAAGCATGTTCGCCGAAACAATTGTTGGCATCAGTGGCACGCACCGTGAAATCGAACGAACCGAAAACCGTCGGCGTGCCGGACAGAACGCCGCCCGGACTGAGCATCAGTCCCGCCGGCAAATTGCCCGTGCTGACGCTGAAAACCACATTGCCCGCACCGCCGGTTTGCGTAAAGGTCTGGTTGTAAGCCGTTCCGCTGCGCCCCGCCGTCAAAACGGATTCGGATGGACTGACCGTGATGGTCGGACAAGTCGTCACAGTGACGGTGAAGGCCACCGCGCTGCTGACGCAACCCGTCGTCGTGACGTTACGCACGGTCAGCACTGCGTTGTAAGTCGCGGATGCCGCCGCGCCGGGCACCGCCAAAATAATCGGCGAAGCCGGCAGCGCGGCATTCGTCACATCCACGAACCCCGCGCCGTTGGCCGCCGCGTCGTAATCAATGCTGTACTGATTCGGGCTGCCGGTGGTCGCCGTGTAAGGCAGATTCGCGCTCGTCGTCCCCGGAAACACAGACGGATTCGCACCCAGCGTGATGCTCGCCGGCGTGCTGTAAGTCAGCACTACATCGTCTGTCGAAGCCGTGCAAGGCGCATTGCTGATTGTCCAACGCAAAGTGTAAACGCCCGCTCCGCCCGCCGGCGTGAAGGTCGCCGTTGGATTACTCGCGCTGCTGAATTGGCTTGCTGAAAGCGACGGCCCGCTGACCACTGACCACGCCCCAGTCCCCGTGGCGGCTGTGTTGGCAGCCAAAGTCGCCGCGCTCGTCGTTGAACAAAACTCTTGATCCGGGCCGGCATTGGCAACGGTCGGCGGTGCGTTGAAAGTAATCACCACATCGTCTGTCGAAGCCGTGCAAGACGCATTGCCGATTGTCCAACGCAAGGTGTAAACGCCTGCTCCGCCCGCCGGCGTGAAGGTCGCCGTTGGATTACTCGCGCTGCTGAACTGACCTGCCGAAGTTGACGGGCCGCTCACCACTGACCACTCGCCCGTACCCACGCTCGGAGTATTGGCCGCCAGCGTCGCCGCGC
>CAZRXE010001613.1:0-2109 GCA_964603695.1 uncultured Heliomicrobium sp. | reverse complement strand
GAAGCGATTGCAGCGATCAGCAGGATGCTCGCTCCGATCAAACCAATGCGTGTCAGTGTCCAGAAAGATTGCGGTGAAGGTTTATTGTTGGAAGCCATAACTATTTATTTATTTTCGGTTGAACTGGATTTGTCGTCAGCGAGGCTCGCTGTGGAAACGGGCGCTAGAATAGCTTTTGCCGAAATCGTGAGCAAGTCGCGATAGTGTTCCCTTCAATGTCTTTCTTCACAAAGCTTCGCGGATGCGTTACAACCCGGCCATGAAAAACAATTCCCGTCCACGAAATCTTCCTGTCAGGAAACAGCGATGGTTGGCGCTGCTACTGTTTTCCTGTGCCGCAGTTTTCGCGGCCTGCTCCGGCCAGTCTTCTATAACTGTCGGGACGGAAACCTCGAAAAATTCTCCGGCGGATTTAGCGGCGGGCAAGTCGCTTTATTCAATTCACTGTTCGTTGTGCCACGGCGATGACGGCAGGGGCGAAGGAATAGCCGGCGGTTCGTTGGGCGCTACTCTGCCTGCGCTGACCGCAGACAGAATTGTTTCTCAACCGGACGGAAAACTTTTCCTGGTCATCAAAAACGGAGTGAAGAAGGACGGCGGGCCGGGCATGCCGCCGACCAAAGGCGTGAGCGATGAACAAATTCGGCAAATCGTGGCTTATGTGCGTTCGTTGAAAAAGTAAGGCCGAATAAAAAGCCGAAGGCCGGAGAGTTATTCATCCCCTCCGGCCTTCGGCTTTTTATGACTGCCACCAAATAAGCCCAGGCGCTTACGACATTTCAATGCCGACAGCGCGCAACGCATCCAGGGCAAAGGGACGCGATTCCGTCAACTTCATCTGCCCATCGCAAACAATCGCCAGCGGGCGACCATTCTGCTTTTTCGTGGAAAAAGGATCATTGCCGAGTTCTTCGCCCGTGGTCAGCAGCCACATATCGGTCAACCATTCGTGAATGATCGAATTGACTCTGGCCTGTTGCTGAACATGGCCAATCGAGACTGTCGGAGCTTCGACTGGCGAATTGGTTTCGGTCGAATTATTGACGGGAATGATTTCGTCTGCGCTGGTCGTCAAATTCGTTTCGCTTGTCTTCTTAACCATTTTTGTTCTCCTCCAATTTCTGAATCCAACTCCTGTGACATCACAACTACGCGGTCTCAAAATTCTTTCTCAAACTTCTTACTGCTTACATCTCGTTTGATTGCCGCCTCAGACGCAACCTCAATGCCAGAAGTTGCCCTGTCGTTTTCTTGATCGTTTGCCGCCATCGAATAATTCCGAGGGCAAGCACAGAACGCCTGATAATTCGACCTTTTGCAAAAGGATTTGCAACCGGAAACCTTGTCCGGTCGGCAATGCTCCATTTGGAGAGTGATGTAAAACTTGTCACTCACAGGAAATAATTACTCTTGATGGGGTCATTCGTCGTCATTTTGGGGCAGTGCTTGTCAACGATTGGAGACTTCTGTTGACTTTCCCAAGGTGATAATTATGATTGCCCCGTCCTCATAAAGACAAAAAGTCAATCATCCGAACAAATCAAACAGGATCCCTGAAAACAATCGTCTGACCAACAGTGATCGGCAGGCCCGCCACGGATACAGCCTTACTTCATCGTCCTAGTGAGTTGCTACGTGAAATGCTGATCGCTGTGTTCGGTTCGCCGGTGCATCTGACGCAAGATTTCCAATCGTGCGGGCATTTGGACACCGACAGACACAAACAAGTTTCTTTTTAGCTCTTGTCTCCCGACCCCTGCCGCAATCCCCTGAAGATTACCGCTAGTCAGGAGAAAACAATGGGAAGGATTTTTGAACATCAGGAAGTCATCAGTACGCCCGAAGCAAAGGGGATGAGAACTCTACCCTCCGCACGCGGCGTGCTGTTCAATTTCAGCGAACTAAAAGCCAAACGAGAATTGCAGTCTCCGGTTCCACGCCCTTTGCCCAACGGGTGCGGAACCAGTGCGGCAGCTTTCTTCAAACTCAAATCCAACGCACTTTCATATCCGGCGTCGGCTTATGCCGCCGAGTTTCTGCAATTGGATCCGCAAACCGACAATCAGGCGGAAAGCTTTCAGTCTCCGCATCTGGTTAAGGACTTTGCCG
>CAZRXE010001612.1:0-2551 GCA_964603695.1 uncultured Heliomicrobium sp. | reverse complement strand
TGGCATAAAGCAGCAGATAAACCGGGCCGGTTGGTTGTGGGACCGGTTTGGGTTTGGCGGCAGCAGGCTTGGGCTTGGCTTTGGCCGCTGCCGGTTTAGTTTTGGTTTCAGCGGCGGTGTCGCCTGTGCCGGCAACTTCCGCCGGAGTGTCCGCTGATACGGTGTCGAGATTGTCTTCAGTCATGGTTCCTTTGACCTCTACGGGTTTGGTTTTGGTGGTGCGTTTGTGTGAGCTTGGCTCGTTGCGTCTAAGCGAACTGCCGGCTTTGGTTTCGCCGCGAGCCGTGGAAATGCCGCTGGATTGTAAATGAGCTTGCAGAGGAGCGGAAGACGGCGGGGAAACCAGCGCCGCCCGATTCTTTTTTGTCTTCGAGGTCAAAATCATGGTTTGCGGATCGAAGTTTCTGCCGGATTTTTTCGCGGCCGCCGCAAGCTGCGCGCTGACGGCGTCCGCGCCGGGAAAATCGTTCAATGCGCCCTGCCAGTCTTTGCAATCGCGCCGGTGTTTGCACGACCAATAACAAACCTCAACCGCTTTCTGACAACCAAATCGTTTGCAGGCGATCTGCATCTCCACACCTCGGCTTTCCGGTTAGGTCGCCTGTCGCAAGACCCGGCGATGATTAAAAAGGGATTTCGTCTTCTTCAATGCTGACGAGTTGTTTTCTGGCAACTCGTTTCGGAGCGGCGGCAGGTTTCGCGGCAACGGATCTTGGTTCAACAGCCGATGCCTGCTCCTCAACCTCGACTTCAACTTTCTTTTCAACGCTATCAATGCGCGCATCCGCCAAATCGTTGCGCTGACCCAGGAACTGAATGTCTGTGGCGTTGACTTCGGGACTGATGCGCGGATTGCCTTCGCGGTCAGCGTATTCTTCCAGCCGCAAACGGCCTTCGATGTAAACCTGACGACCTTTGCCCAGGTATTCATTGGCCAGTTCCGCCTGTCTTCCCCAAACGGTGACGCGAAACCAAGTCGTATGTTCTTCGGATTCGCCGTTGGTGCTGCGGCGGCGTTCGGTTGTGGCGACGGACATTTTGCAAACCGCTGTTCCCTGCGCCGTGTACCGCAATTCAGGATCTCGCCCTAAATACCCAACAATCGTGATCTTGTTAAATGACATCGCTAACCCTCCTTGTTGCTGTTGAAGCTTGTCAAGAACGGGCGCAGTTTAATCACCGTCTTAAGTTGTGTCAAGTGTGAAACGGAGTGATTTAAGTGTGAAACGGGAATTTTTGGCGCGTGCGGTTACTCCCACTCGCCGAGTTTAATTTTCTTTCTGATTTTGCGTTTGACCAGATCGCGTTTGAGAGGGTTGAGATATTCGATAAAGACTTTGCCGTCAATATGATCCTTTTCGTGCAACACGCAGCGCGCGGCCAAGCCTTCAGCTTCGAAGACAAACTCGTTGCCGTTCAAATCAATGGCCTGAACCGTGACGATTTCCGGGCGTTCGACTTCAAAATAAATGCCGGGGAAGCTCAAACAGCCTTCTTCATTGACGACCTTGCCTTTGCTGTCCACGATTTGTGGGTTAATACAGATAATGCGCTCTTTCGATTCTTTGCCGGCGCTGACATCCATCACGAAGAGTTTTTTTGACAACGCGACTTGCGGCGCGGCCAAGCCAACGCCTTTGGCTTCGTACATGGTCTCGAACATATTCGAGATGAACTCGGCCATTTGGCCGTCAATATTCGTTATTTGTTCCCCTTCTTTTTGCAGCACGGGGTCGCCGTATTTCACAATCGGTAAGATCATTTAGTTTTCCTGTCCCTAACGTTAGTACTCCGCAAGTTGTCGGCAGTAGCCTTCAAAATTCCGCTTCATTTCCTTGAGCGAATCGCCGCCAAATTTTTCGCGCATTGCGCGCGCCAGCACAATGGCGACCATTGCTTCGCCAATGACGCCTGCGGCGGGAACCGCCGTCACGTCCGACCGCTCGAAGTCTGCTTCCATCACTTCTTTGGTTTCGATGTGGACGCTGCGCAGCCGTTTGCGTAAAGTGGCAATCGGTTTCAGATAACCGCGCACGCGCAAATTCTCGCCGTTGGTCATGCCACCTTCCAGACCGCCCGCGCGATTGGACATTCGATAAAAAGTCTTTTCGTCGGTGTGGTAGCCGATTTCGTCGTGAACCAGCGAACCGGGCATTCCGGCATTGGCCACGCCGTCGCCAAGTTCCACAGCTTTGACCGCGTGAACCGCCATCACGGCCTGCGCCAGTTGCCCGTCCAGCTTGTCGAACCAACTTGTATGCGATCCGAGTCCGGGCGGGCAGCCTTTGGCGACGACTTCAAAGATGCCGCCGAGCGTGTCGCCTTCTTCGACGCCGGCTTTATCAATTCGCGCGATCATTAGTGCTTCGGCTTCCTTGTCCACGCAGCGAAGCATTGTGTCGTCGTAAAGTGTTTTGATTTGTTCCCAGGAGATTTCCTTGTCGGCAATCGAAATTTCGCCGAGTTGAACGACGTGGCTGGCCAGTTCGATGCCGAATTCGCGCAGCAACTGTTTGGCAAAAGCGCCGACCGCCACGCGCATGGTGGTTTC
>CAZRXE010001611.1:0-8202 GCA_964603695.1 uncultured Heliomicrobium sp. | reverse complement strand
TGTAAGGGATGCCCTGAAACTTCGTCCAGGCGCTGCCGGAGTCTTGCGAACGATAGATGCCGCTGCACGCGCTCATCATCACTGTGTTCGGATTGTCCGGGTCAATGTGAATGCTGAAGATGTCCGAATCGTCAATCATTCCGACTTCTTTGAAGCCTGTGCGTTTCCAGGTTGCGCCGGCGTCGAGCGTCTTCCAGGGCAGGTGATGCGTGCCGACATAAACGGCCTGATCGTTGCGCGGATCAATCGCCACAGAGTGAAAGCCGCGTAGTTCGGGATCGCCCACGGGCGTAATCAGCTTCCAGGTGTTGCCGCGATTCGTCGAACGATAAATGCCGTTGCTGGCTGCCAGCGCCAGCACGTTCGGGTTGCTGGCCGATTGCGAAAAGCTGCGGACGGCCCGCCCGCGTAAATCAGGGATTTCGCGCCAGCTTTCCCCCTCGTTTTCGCTGATGAATAAACCGCCGCTGTCCGAATCTTCGCCAAGCTCCGTTTGCGGTTTGACGCCGGCGTAAATCACATTCGGATTTTCGCTGTCGAAATGAATGACTTTGACGATGAACCCAAGCGCCTTCAGTCCGGGACGCAGCCGTTTCCAAACAGTTCCGCCATTGGTGGAGCGGAAAATTTGACCGTCGCCGCTGCCGATCCATACGCGGTCAGGGTTGCGCGGATCAATCGTCAGCACGGAAACATCGCCGCCGAAGGGACCTGTCATTTGCCAGATACGGTCGAAATTTTCAGATGGGATGCGAGACGTGAAGTTGCTGATGGCGTCGGACTTGGTTGGACGCGCGCCATCGCCGTTTTTGTGAGTTTTCGTCAGGTCGGGGGCTTTGATCGAAAAGTCCTGGGCCAACGCCGCAAGACTAGGATTGAGAACAATGAGGAGGCAAAGAATTGGCGACAAGTAGTGTTTCAGTCTGTTCATTTCTATCCAAAAAGCTCCGTTACCGAAAACCCGATCAAGCGTTTTTATGGGGAACACTCGCTTGTCGGAGGGGGGCCGGTCACAGCAAGTTCAAACCGGCGGGGATTCTAAATCAAGTCCGCCGAAATTTGGAAAGACTGTTCTGGCCAATGTTGACGCTTTAATTCGTGCGTTGCTATCGTCTGCGCCATGCCAAATCAATCTTTGCAGGAAAAACTCGAAGACATTATTCGTGAATTCGCCGCCGATACCGGTTCGATTCATTTGCTGGAAAACGGTGTGCTGATGATGAAAGCTCACGTCGGATTGCCGCCTCACATCATCTCTCACGTCAGCGTGGTTCCGGTGGGGAAGGGAATGGCAGGATTGGCTGCGGAACGTAACGAACCGGTTTCCGTCTGCAATCTGCAAACGGACGAATCGGGCAGGTTTCCTTCGGGCGCGAAAGCCACAGGCGTCAACGGCGCGATTGTCGTTCCGATTCGGGATGAACAGGGACTGATGCAAGGTACTCTGGGCATTGGAGTCCACCACGATTACGAATATGCGGCGGACGAAATAGAGCGTTTGCTCCATCTCGCCGCCGCATTGCTCAACTTGCAGAGTTGAGTTGTTGGGGCAACGACTACCAATCTATTTCTAACTGGTACCGATCCGAACCGCCGTCGCGGTCTTCGATTTGAATCACCGCCGTGTAGTTGTTGTAAGGCGACGGTTGTTCCAACAAGCGAACCGTGCCGCGTCCGCTGACTTTGCGCACCGTGACGCTGGTTTGCCGGTTCGGCAGCGGGCGCAGGAAGCGGAAATCCGTTTCGCGAATCGCCTGCCCGTCGCGATGCTCCACCCAGAGCTGATTGCCGCGAATGTAAATCAAATCGCGACCGTCCACGCGGCCCTGCCAACTGACGCCGCGTCCGAATCTATCACGCGGTTCGATCCAACGGTCGTGATCCACATCGCGATAATTCTGTTTTTCCCACGCCAGCGTGAAGCCGTAATTCGCCGAACCGCCCTGTTGATCCGTGATTCGCACTGCCGCCGTGTAGTTATTGTACCGGCTGGGTTGTTCGACAATCACAATCCGGCCGCGTCCTTCGGTGTTCAGCAGATTGACGCTGACCTGACGATTCGGCAGCGGCGCGCTGAATTGATGGCGCGTGTTGAAGACGCCTTCGCCGTAAATGGTTTCTTCACGAACTTGGTTGCCGTAAACGCGAATGATGGCTTCGCCGTCCACGCGCCCGCGCCAGGTGACATAATCGGAATTGCGTTGCGAACCGCCATTCCAGCCGCCGCCGTTATCTTGCTGGTTGCGATCATTCCAACGCAGTTCAAAACGGTAAAGGTCGCGCCCGCCGCTGCGGTCGTCAATGCGAACGACTGCGGTGTAATCATTGTTGGCGCGCGGCTCTTCAATTAGGCGCACGCGGTCGCGTCCGTCCAGCACAACCAACTGCACGTCCAAAGTCGCGCGCGGCAATGGGTCACTGAAATTGAATTGCTGGCGTTGCACAGGCAAGCCGGAATAAGTTTCGACATTCACCTGACGCCCACGGATGCGCACCGTACTCGCGCCGTCAACCACGCCTTCCCAGCGGAAACGCGAAACACCGTTGTTTTGGTACCCGGAACCGCCCCACTGTGCATTGGCGGAGAGCAACAAAAACGGGACGAACAATAAGGACAACAAAGCGCCGATCTTCAACGTGTTGGTTTTCATAACATCCTCCTCTTTCGATAACAGGCCAAACACCTTTGACTCTTATTTGCTTTCAATCTTGAACCGCAATCAGTCATTTCAACTGGCGTGCCAGTGCTTCCCACGTCCACGACAACACTTTGCAACTTGCCAATCGCCGCCGGCTTTTTCGCAAAGCGCCAGAAGAATTAGTTGGCGGATTTTCAGAAGCGAAGCCGCTGTGTGCTTTCCAATCAACGACTTAGCAGCCTGCGTAGCTTTGGCACAAAGCCTGCTCAATGCTCCATCGCAGCGACGAATTTTTTGGCAAAGCACAAATCGGAATCAGGCGGGAGGAGAAAACAAACAATGCGCGATTACCCAAAAAGCTCAATTGTTACTCGGAATCAGGCATTTGTCGGGGAGCAAATGCCCCAAAAGGTGTTGCCGATGGTCAGTCGCGGCAACGTCAGCCTGACCGCCGAACGCCGCCATCTTTCCCTGATCGTTTATGCAGTCCCCGGCGAACGCTTGCGGCAGTTGATTCCGGCTTCGTTTGAAGTTGAAGAGACCGTCATCAACGGGCGGCGGATGGGCTGGGTTTCGGTGGAATCGTTTTTGGATTTGAACGGCGTCGGGCAATCGTCCTTCGAGCAAACTAACTACAGGCTGCATGTGTTGCGAGAAGGCAAACCTTGTTTGTGGCTTTTGGGAAGTTCGATTGGTTCGCTGTCGGCGGTCGGCGCGCGCAATATGTGGCCTGTGCCCTGGCATTTGGGCGCGATGGAATTTCAAGTCGCCTACGATCTGCTGGAAGGTCGTTATCGAACTTACCGTTTGCAGACGCAAAGCCAGTGGGCCAGCGCCGAATGGCAACTTCAAGACACCGGCGACTGGCTCAGCCTGGAAGAGCTTCAACAGCTTCCCGCCTCGCTGCAAAGTCCGACAGCCACCAGTTGCTTCGCGCGTCGCGATGGAACCGAGGGCCGGCAACAGGAACATCGGCCCGAACCGATTTTCACGCGCGCTCGGTTACTGGCTGCCCGCTGCGATTTGCTCGAACGCCTGGGCTTGGTTCGAGCGGAAGAAATAAAGCGTCCTCAGTTCGTTGCCTTGCAACACAATCTTTCCTGCCGCTTCGGCGCGCCTTCAGCTTTAGCCTATTCACGAACAGGTCAATAAAAATGTGGGACGGACTTTAGTCTGCCCACACTGGCGACAGGCTAAACCTGTCCCACGCTTTGGAGGAAGCATCTGCCATGAACAGCAAGCATAGCCTTGTCTTTGACAGGATTTTTGCGATTTCCTGCGGCTCTATTCTCGGAACGGTCATGATCGTCTTCAGCGTTTACGCGCTGGCCAGTTATGGTGCAGTGCTGTTTTTGCTGACGCCTTTGATTGCCGCAACGCTCAGCGCCCTTATTTACAGCGTGCGCCGGCCTGATGAGTCAGGATGGACGTTCTGGGTCAGCTTTCTCAGTTTAATGCTGCCTGCCTGTTTGCTGCTGGCGGCGGGATTGGAAGGCTTGATCTGCATAGCTATGGCAGCGCTGCCGGCGGCGATTTGCGGATTTTTGGGCATGGTCATCGGTCGCGCCGCCGCCGAGCGTTTCGGGGCGAAAACGTCGCACGCGGCTTTGATGATTATATTTCTGCCTCTGGCGGGCGGCGTCGAATCCACAATAGTCACAGCGCCGCTCAACGAAGTCGTCACGGCCATCGAAATTGACGCGCCGCCCGAAGCTGTTTGGCCGCACGTCATAGGCTATTCGTCCTTACCCGATCCCACCGAATGGCTGTTCCGCACAGGCATAGGCTATCCGCAAAAAGTCTGGATGGAAGGTGAGGGCGTTGGCGCAATGCGTTACTGCGGCTTTTCGACTGGGATTTACAGTGAAGCGATCACTCGCTGGGAACCACCTTACCGTCTGAGTTTCGACGTGACCAACACGCCGCCGGCGATGAAAGAACTGAGCTTTTACGACGAGGTTCACGCGCCGCACCTGAAGCAAACTCCGCGCAATCATCGCGGCGAATTCCGCCTGACGCGGCTGCCCGGCAATCGCACGCGGCTGGAAGGCAGCACCTGGTACGACATTGAAATGTATCCGCAGTTTTATTGGCGGCTGTGGGCGGATGCGACCGTTCACGCCGTGCATCAGCGCGTCTTCAGCCACATCAAAGAGAAAGCCGAAGCGTCTTCTCAAAGTGTTCTCAGTCAGCGCGCATCGCTTTGATAGGATCAAGACTTGCCGCGCGCCACGCCGGATAAATTCCTGCAACGATGCCTACGCCGCCTGAAACCAGCAGCGCCGCCGCCACCGCAATCATCGGCAGCGAAGTCGGAATCGGCGTCAATGTAGAAACCAGTTTGCCCAGCGCCCAGGCGATGCTGACTCCAATCGCGCCGCCGACCATGGCTTGAATCGTGGATTCGACCAGGAACTGGCGCAGGATGTCTTTGCGGCGGGCACCCAGACTTTTGCGGATGCCGATCTCTTTTGTTCTTTCGGTGACGCTGACCAGCATGATGTTCATGATGACGATGCCGCCGACGACCAGCGCAATCGAAGTGACGCCGATGGCTACGACCTGAATTGTGCCGAAGATTTTTTCGCGCAGGTTATTGACGGCGCTCGGCGTGATGATGCCGAAAGTGTCTTTTTCATTCGGCGGCAATTTGCGGCGAGTGCGCATGATGACGCGGGCTTCGTCAATCGCGTCTTCGTAAGTGGACGCGCTGGTCGAAGCGACGAACAATTGAATCGAACGCCGCGAACCGTAAATGTTCAAAAACGTCGTCATCGGAATCGAAATGAACTTGTCGCGCGATTGGCCGAAAACCGAGCCGAGCGATTTGGCCACGCCTATGACTTCAAATGGTCGCCCGTCAATTTTGATTTTCTGGCCGATGGCGCTGGTGGTCGGAAAAAACTTTTCGGCTACGTCCGCGCCGATGTAACAGACCAGCCGCGCACCTGTCTCTTCACCAGGCGAAAACGAACGTCCCTCGGCAATTTCCGTGTTTTGGATTTCGAGCATGTTGGAAGTGCGCGCAATCAGGCTGACGCCGATCAACGAGTCCTTGCCGAATTTCAATTCGCACTGATCCTGTTCCTGCGCGCCCACGTCCTTGATGTTTTTGACGCCCGCCGCCGCGCGCAACACCGCCAGATCATCCATCGTCACGTCTTTGTTGTGTCGTCGCGCCTGTTCGTAAGCGTCGAGGCTGGAAAAGTCTTCGATGGCGAACTTTTGCACCGTGAAGGCATTCGTGCCTATGTTGGCGATTTTTTCGTCCACATATTTGTTGAAACCTTCGATCAATGAAACTACCACGATCACGGTCGCCACACCGAAAATCACGCCCAGCAGCGTCAAAAACGACCGCAGCTTGTGCGAATGAATTGCGTCCATTGCCAGTTTGATCGCTTCAATGAAGTGCATAAGGTCCTCGATTGCCGAAATGTTTGCTTGCCTGTTGTTCCGGTTCCCCTACGAACGAAGTGTTTCACAGGTTCAACAGATGTTCCAGCAACAGGCCAATCGCAGAATTGCACCGGCGGGAAAGCTTTGGCGGGAAGCGGAGCGCGGATGCTGTTGCCCGCGCTCCGAAGCGTGATGTTTTTTTGCGGACTTATTTCGCTTTTTTCATATCCGCTTTTCCAGCGGTTTTGCTTAATGCTGCGCCGGGAGCCTGAACCGTTACTTTGTTGACGACCACTTTGTCGAGCAGCTTGCTTCCGGGGTCGCCGGGTTGCGTCGGCTGAGTGGCGATTTTTTCTACGACGTCCATCCCCTCAAGCACTTCGCCGAAAACGGTGTATTGGCCGTTCCATTGCGGGAAGTCGCGCAAGCAAATGAAGAACTGACTGGTGGCGCTGTTCACATCGCCGCCTTTGCGTGCCATGCCCAGCACACCGCGTTTGAATGGGCGGTCGCTGAATTCGGCCGGAACGTTTGCCTGACCCGGCGCGCCCATTCCCCAAGTGCTGCGGTCGCCATTGCGCGTGTTCGGATCACCGCCCTGAATCAGCAACCCCGGAACTGCCCGGTGAAAGCCCGTGCCGTTGAAAAAGCCTTCCTGCGCCAGCTTCTTGAAATTTTCGACGTGCTTCGGCGCGACATCTGGAAAGAGTTTAACTTTGATGACGCCCATCGCAGTGTTGATGGTGGCGACGGTGTCGCCCGTCGGCGCGTCCTTCGCTTTGGCGTCTGCGGCAGGTGAGGCTGCGGGTGAAGCAGCGGGCGAAGCTGCCGGAGATGCTTCAGCCGTGGGTGTCGGCGCGGGCGTTGAAATCGCCACCGGCGCGGGCGTCGGTGTAGTCGTCGCTACAGGCTTAGGCGATTCGGAACACGAAGCGGCAAATGCCGCCAGAGAAAGAGCTAATGTAAGTTTGATGTAGTTCGAGAGTTTCATAATGTAAGCAGATGGTTTGTGATGTGGTTTAACTTTGCAGTTTGCGTTTCAGAATTTCGTTGACCGCTTTGGGATTGGCTTTGCCGCCGGAAGCTTTCATCACCTGTCCGACGAAAAATCCCATCAATGCCGCTTTGCCCGCGCGATAGCTTTCGGTTTCTTTCGGATTGGCGGCGATTACGTCATCCACGATTTTTTCAATCGCCGAAGTGTCAGTGATTTGCACCAGGCCTTTTTCCTTAACGATGTCGGCAGGTGCTTTGCCCGTGGCGAACATTTCGGCGAAGACGTCTTTGGCGATTTTGCCGGAGATGGTTTTGTCGTCAATCAGCCGTATCAAAGCGCCCAAATCTTCCGGGGCGATTCGACAACCTTTGATGTCGCCGTCGGTGTTTTTCAGTTCGCGCAGCAATTCGGACAAAATCCAATTGGCCGCCGCGCGGGTGTTGCCGGAAGTTTTGGCAGCGGTTTCAAAGTAATCCGCCAACGCGCGTTCGCCGGTCAGCGTGAAGGCTTCGTCGGCGTTCAGTTCGTAATCGCGCATAAATCGTAGCCGCCGCGTTTCGGGCAGTTCCGGCAAACTCGATTTCAAGGTTTCAATCCACGCGCTGCTGACTTCCAGCGGCGGCAAATCCGGTTCGGGAAAGTAGCGGTAATCGTGCGCGTCTTCTTTGGAGCGCATCGTGTAGGTCTTGCCTTCCCGTTCGCTCCACAGCCGCGTTTCCTGGACGATTTCGCCGCCGGCTTCGATCAAGGCGATTTGCCGGTCAATTTCGTAATCAATCGCCTTCTGCAAAAACCGCAACGAATTGACGTTTTTGATCTCGGCGCGCGTACCAAGCTTCTCCTGTCCAGCCGGGCGAACCGAAACGTTGGCGTCGCAGCGCAAATTGCCTTCTTCCATGTTGCCGTCGCAAACGCCTATGTATTGCAGCGTGCGGCGCAGAAAGCCCACGTAATCGTAAGCCTCCCAGCTTGAACGGAAGTCCGGCTCACTGACGATTTCCAGCAGCGGCGTGCCCGCACGGTTCAGATTGACGTAAGACTTCGACGGATCGCCGATGTCGTGAACGGATTTGCCTGCGTCTTCTTCGATGTGCGCGCGCGTGATGCGAAAGCGTTTAAGCTCCCATTCCACGGGGCGTCCGCCTTCGTCGCGGTCGCTGGAAAGAA
>CAZRXE010001610.1:0-1539 GCA_964603695.1 uncultured Heliomicrobium sp. | reverse complement strand
CCCGTCGGAAAGGCCAGCCATAATGGCCGCCTGCGTCAGGACTCCGCCCAGTTCCGCACGCCCGTGTTTGATCGGCAGGAAACGGAGTCCACTCTCGGTCTTCTCGCCGAGATCATAATAGCCAGCGACCGTTTCGTTCGCCACGATAAAATCTGATTGCACCAAATTTGTCGCCGGAAGATTTTCGCGGATCAGATAGCGCAGGAATTCGACAGGTTCCTGCCGCAGTTGCGTGCGGGTTTCCCGCGTGAGTTTTGGAAACCGCGTGCGGTCTGGTTCCAGCACTTGAAACTTGTCCAGGCTCAGCCACTGCGACGCGAATTCGTTGATGAAGCGCGAGAATTTTGGATCCGCAATCATCCGTTCTGTCTCGGCGTCGAGTTGCTTGCGTAGCGTCCCTGCGGCGGCAAGCTGCAATGTCCGTGCATCCGGCGGACTGTTCCAAAGAAAGTAGGACAGCTTCGACGCCAGTTCGTAATTGTCCAGCGGCTCTGAACCCGACGACGCGCTGCTCTCGATCAGAAACAGAAATTGCGGCGAAGTCAGCGCAACCAGCAGAGCGTCCTTGACGCTCTCTTCGAAGCTGCGCCCCGATGCCGCAGCGTTGCGATATACGGTGAACAGCGCATCTTCTTCAGCCGGAGCAACTGGACGGCGATAGGCGCGCCGCGCAAAGTTGCGCAGAATCTGGCGGGCATAGGCCGAACGATCAGCCTTCTGTTCAGAGTCAATGAAGATGTTTTTGTAAGTCGGCGGCGGCCACGATTCGAGCAGCGGGCCTTCGAATTCAACCGAACGAATCAGCAAGCGCGGCATGTCGCGTCCGTCGGTGTATTCGCTGCGCACGCCGAGTTCGCGTACGCCTGCCAGATAGTTGACGTTGTCTTTTTCGACTTCCGCATTCGGGAAGTTGCGAATTGCGCCTTCAAACGTGTAGCGGGCAAGCTTTTTCCCGACGGGCTGCGGTTCGCCGACAGCGACCAGCGAGCTGCCGCAATCACGGCGGAAGCCGAGATACACACCGACTTTCGGCTGGCGTTTCTCAAAGGCGAGAAAGCGGCGCGCCGACTCGTGCGTTTCGGGCAACGGCGTCAGCGTGATTTTGGCGGCGTCGAATACGCCATCAATCACGGCGCTGATCGGAGTCGCGCCCGCTGCTAGCCGGACGACCAGAAAGGCAGGCTGTTGCAACCCGCCCGTAAATTGCCGGTCGCCAATTTTCAAGGCAATGTCGGGCACTCTCGCCGCGCTGTTTCGACCCTGCGGGCGATTCTGTTGCGGAGCTGCCGCAATCGTAGCCTTGCCCGGCAAAACCAATCCCTGAACCTCCGCAGGCGCGAGTGCGCGTTTGTAAATGCGGACTTCATCAATCAGGCCCTTGAATGACTCCACCTTCCCGGCATTCCCCAAAACGAGGTCGCCCTTCGCGTCGAGATTCGCTGCGCCTGTCGTTCCGCGCCCGACCAGCAGGCCGTTGACGTAAATGCGCGTTTCGTTCTTCCCACGTTGCACCACAACTGCGAGATGCTGCCAGGCTTC
>CAZRXE010001609.1:0-7091 GCA_964603695.1 uncultured Heliomicrobium sp. | reverse complement strand
GCTGCAACGACCACCAGGAAGTTTTGTCCGCGCGGTTGGCTTCGCCGACGGTGGGCTTATCTGCTTCCGGCCACGGCGCGCCCGCGTCAATCCAGGCGCGCAGCAAAGTGATTTCGCGCGCGCTGAGCGCTTCGCCTTTCGACGGCATGCGTTCGGCGGCATCCGTGCTGCTGACGCGGCGAATCAATTCGCTTTCGGCGCTTTTGCCGGGAACGATGATCGGCGCTTTCATCGCGCCGGCTTTGATGTCGAGCCTCAGCCCAGCTTTCTGTTTTTCCGGGCCGTGACATTCCACGCAGCGCGTGTGCAGCAGCGGGCGAATGTCGCGCTCGAAATTCACCGTGCCGGTTTGACCGGCGGCTTGATCTTCTTGTGGCCGGAAGAGAAAACAACTCACTGCCAACGCGATCAGACAAATGATCTTCGACGGACGTGAACGAATGCCCAGCATTTTGCTCTCCTGATGTTGTTAGTGGAAAAAGAGTGATCCTTTGGTTTTCCGTTCAGACATCATGCTTTCTCGGAATTCAGGCCGATTTTAATACCACTTTTTGCTGTTGCGTGCGACCATGTGTGATGTATCCAAGCGCAAGGCGGCGGCAGAATTTTTTTAGCGGATAATCGTGGAACTTTCCCTGGGGTGGCGCGTGTACCCGCCCAAGAAAGATGATTGATGCGGATTGAATATAGTGAGGATATTTAATTCGAGAAACATCAGTCGTAAGAAATATTCAGCATGTAAGTTCGCATAAAGGCTCAAGGTGAGTGAGGCACCTTGAGCCTCTCTCCTTTTATGGGCACGAAAAACGTCCTTCGGTAATCGGCGGATTTTTTGATTGGCTTTGTCCGATGCCTGAATATAATTCGCCCCGTTTCCACGCCCCGCTTGATTCTTTCCCGCCCCTGATTTGAACCTAAGACTCATTCCAATCGGATGCCAATCGGAGGTTATATGTCGCGAAGTTGCTTGTTTGCGGCAATGCTGGCGGCAATGCTGGCTGGGCTGTTGATGCCGTTTGCCGACGCGCGCGAAATTAAACGTGAAACCTTTCCGCCGTCTCGTACCGGGCTTTTTGCCAATCGTCTTTCCGATAAAGAACTGGAACGCTGGCGAGAAATCGAGCGAGTTGTATTCGCTGAAGACGCCAACCATCAGCCGCTTCATCCTACGTTACGCGGATTGTGGGAATGGATCGAAACGAGCGGTCACACTGTGTATGTCGAATTCGAGCGCGGCGGCAACTCCACGTCCTGCACGGCTGGCCACTTTCTGATCGAACATCTGGACCGTTCAGGGGAGCACCATATTGCGGCCATCAAATTGAGTTTGACCAATATCAATGACGCTTATGTCGGACCTGAAACCAGACGAGCCAATGGCTTCATCCCCTTTTTAGGCTTGAATAAAGAAGGGCGTTACGCGGAAGTGCTGGGACACGAACTTGCGCACGCCGTTCACATCCTGACCAGTCTGGAACGCGCGCGCGCCGTGGAAGACCTTGTGCAAAGGACGAATCAACTGTTGTTGTCGCAGCACCCGCGTCAAAGAAAGGCCGGATTGGCCCCGGAACTCAAGCATCGTTTGTCCAAACGTGACGCACTGTTGCAAAAGCTCGAAGCTCAGGCGGAGGAAATGGAAAAAGTCGTGTGGGCGGAACTCGCCGCCCACAAAACCAACGCGCCGCAACTGGCCGGGAAAAACTGAATCAAGCCGGCAGGAAGTAGAACGTCAAACCGAGAATCGTATACAAAGCCAGTAGTAACACGCCTTCCATCCAGTTCGATTCGCCGTCCTGTGCGATCAAGGCCACTATCAAAACGGAAACGGCAATCGCCACCACTTCCAGCGGAGTGAACAGCAAATTCATGGGCCGGCCAAACGTATAGCTGACAAAGACCAACACCGGCGCAACGAACAGCGCGATTTGCATGCTGGAACCGATGGCGATGTTGAGCGCCAGGTCCATTTTGTTTTTCATCGCCATCAACACCGCCGTCGAATGCTCCGCCGCATTGCCGATGATGGCCACCAAAATGACGCCGACGAAAACCTCCGTCAGCCCGAGCGATTTGGAAGCTTCTTCGACCGCGCCGACCAAAAATTCACTCATCACCGCCACCAGCGCCGTGGCCAGCAGCAGAATCCCAATGGAGCGTCCCATACTCCAACCGTGCGTTCCGATGGCTTCCTCTTCTTCTTTTTCGTCCACGCCGCCGGTGTAAAGGTGCGAATGCGTTTTTAGTGTGAAGATCAAACTGAGCACATAAGTAATCATCAGCACAACGGCGATTTCCAGGCTCAAATCCTGTTCGCGCACATTCGGTTTATTGACGACCAAAAGGTGAAACACTGCCGGCATCAGCAACGCAATCGCCGACAGCGCCAGCATTGTCGAACCCAGCATTGCCGCCGTCTTATTGAAAACCTGCTTGGGATATTTCAATCCGCCGACCAAAACGCTCAGTCCAAGCACGAGCAGCACATTGCCTATGATTGAACCTGTGATCGAAGCCTTGACCACTTCAAACAAGCCTTTGCGCAAAGCCATCAGCGCGATAATCAATTCCGCCGCATTGCCGAACGTGGCGTTGAGCAAACCGCCCACGCCCTGCCCCAGCTTTTCGGCCAGATGTTCGGTGGCGCGTCCCATCCAACCGGCCAGCGGAATGATGGCGATGGCGGAAGTGAGAAAAATGGCAATCGGATTGGCGTGTGTGAGTTCCAAAACCAACGCAATCGGAGCAAAAACCAGAAGCAGATTGAGCAAATTTTCAGGCGCAAAAAGTTTCTTCAGCATAAAGGTATCCGCAGGTGAAGGCCGGACAGGCGAAGACATTTGGACTCGTGCAACTCTGCCATCCTGTTGAGCCTTGATGAATTTGTGTTTGTCAGAAATACGGCACTGTCGTGAAAGCGCGGCGATTATAAAAACCAATCCGGACTTAGTAAATCGGTTTTGTCCGCCGCTTTGCCGCATGGCGTTTGTTTGTTAAGCTCTCGCCGTCTTGAACTCCCCAAACAATCGAAAGCAAACCAATTCAACTTGGAAGGAGATTCTTATGCAGACCTTTTTCGGAAAAATGGTGCGTCTGACCTTCGCGGTCAGCTTGTTGATGTTTGTCGCCGGATCGTTTACTGATGCCGGCGCGCAAACCAAAAAGAAGCCCATCAAAAAGGCCACGCCCGCGCGCAAAGCCACGACCATTCCGGTCGGCACCGAGATGAAAATCCGGTTGCAGGACACGATTGACACCAAAGAATCAAAAGACGGCGACAAGTTCCGCGCGGTCGTTTTGACGCCGAGCGCCTATGCCGACGCCACCGTCGAAGGCCACATCGCCAAAATTGACAAGTCCGGCAAACTCTCCGGCAAAACCGAACTATCGCTGGCGTTCGACCGCATTCTGTTGAAAAACGGCGAGAACCTGACCATCGCCGCGCAAGTCGTTAAGGTTTACGGCGAAGAGTCCGCCAAGGAAGTTGACGAAGAAGGCAACGTCAAAAGCGGCAGCAAAGGCAAAACCACTGCCGTACGTAGCGGCGGCGGCGCAGCGGCAGGTGCCGTGATCGGCGCTATTGCCGGCGGCGGCAAAGGCGCGGCCATCGGCGCGGCCATTGGCGCGGCTGCCGGAGCCGGTTCCACCTATATTCAAGGCAGCAACAAAGTGAAACTCGAAAGCGGGACGGAGGTTATGATCAAAACCACCCGCTGACCATTGCGGATTTTCGATTGCGGATTGCGGATTAGCTTTAACACGATCTGCTTCCGCAATCGGCAATCGGCAATCGGCAATCGGCAATCCCAATGAATTCCGCTAGTTCAGAACGCTATTCCCGCCAAATCCTCTTCTCCGGCATAGGCAAAGAAGGTCAGCAGCGGTTGTCCGAAAGCTTCGCTGTCATCATCGGCTGCGGCGCGCTCGGCTCCATGCACGCTGAAATGCTGGCCCGCGCCGGCGCGGGACGTTTGCGGCTGATTGACCGAGACTTTATCGAAACCTCCAATCTGCACCGGCAGGTAATGTTTGACGAACGCGATGCCGAAGAGCGTTTGCCCAAATCCGTCGCCGCCGCCAACCGCATCGCTCGCATCAATTCCGAAGTGCTGGTCGAACCGGTCGTCAAGGATATCAATTATTCGAACATCGAAGACCTGATTCGCGACGCGGATGTCGTGCTGGACGGCACGGACAATTTCGAAGCGCGCTACCTGCTCAACGACGCCGCCGTGAAGCTGAACAAACCCTGGATTTACGGCGCGGCAGTGGGTGCTTACGGCGTGCAAATGACCATCCTTCCGGGCCGCACGCCTTGCCTGCGCTGCGTCTTCGTGGAAATGCCGCCGCCGGGAACTTCGCCGACTTGCGATACGGCGGGCGTGGTGCTGCCGATCATCGCCACCATCGCCGCGCATCAAGTGACCGAAGCGATCAAACTTCTGACCGGTCAATTCGACAAATTGCATGGCTCGCTGCTGCAATTCGATTTGTGGCAAAACACGTTTACGAAATTGAAGATGCGCGAACGCATCGCCGATTGTCCGGCTTGCCGGCAAGGCAAATTTGAATTTCTAACCGCAAAAGGCGGACAGTTGGCGACTTCGTTGTGCGGACGCAATTCGGTGCAGATCACTCCCGCCGTCAGCCATCAAATTGATCTGGCTGAACTGGCCGACCAACTCCGCCAAGTCGGCGAAGTCACTTACAACCGATATTTGTTGAAGCTGAAAATGCCTGAACACGAAATCACAGTCTTCACCGACGCTCGCGGCATTATCAAAGGCACGGATGATCCGGCTGTCGCCCGAACGCTTTACGCCCGATACATAGGAGCTTGAATGGAAATCGGAATCGTCAAACAAATCTTTCGCTACCCTGTGAAGTCCATGGCGGGTGAATCTCTGGAAAACTGCGCGCTTGGCTGGCACGGCCTGGAAGGCGACCGGCGTTTCGCTTTTCGTCGAATGGAAGATTCCGGCGGCTTTCCGTGGCTGACGGCCGGACGGCTTCCTGCATTGATTCGCTATCAACCGTTCCGGCCGTTTCGACCGGATGACGACGCGGAGCAAGCTTTGCCCACGCGGGTTCGCACTCCTGAAGGCAAGGAATTTGACTTGAACGGAGAAGATTTACGCGCTGAAATCGCCAAGCTTTACGGCAAAGATGTTCAACTGATGCAGTTCAAACACGGCATCTTTGATGAAGCGGCGGTGTCATTGATCAGCCTGAGTACGCTTCACGGCCTGGCAATCGAATGCGGCAAACCGCTGGACATACGCCGCTTTCGTCCGAACCTGTTGGTCGAAACCTTTTCCGCCGAACCGTTTGCTGAAGACGAGTGGGTAGGCCGAACCGTTTGTTTCGGATCGGACGGCCCGGAAATCAGCATCACGTTGAAAGACCTGCGCTGCGCGATGGTCAACCTTGACCCGGACACAGCCGAAAGCGACCCGATTGTTTTGAAAACCGCTGCTCGAATGAACGAGGTTTGCGCGGGTGTTTATGCCACCGTGACCAAAACCGGCACGGTGTCAGTTGGTCAAAAACTGTTTTTGAAATCCTGAAAGGCTCTGCATTTGAATGCCGAAAACTGAAATTATCGTTCCCGCTTCCACCTCAAACCTGGGTGCCAGTTTCGACACTTGCGGTTTAGCGTTGTCGCTCTATCTGCGCCTGGAAGTCGAACCGCTCGACAGCAGGTTTGAAGGCTTTCAGATTTGGCCAACCGGCGAAGGCGCTGAAAAAGTGCCGCGCGACGAATCGAACTTGATGTTGCGCGCGGCCTTGTTCGCCGCCGAAGCCCGCCGCCAAAAGCTTCCCGGCGCGCGCATCCGCGTGGACAGTCAGATTCCGCTGGCGCGCGGTCTGGGCAGCAGCAGTTCGGCGATTATTGCCGGACTTTCCATTTATGAAGCCTTGAGCGGAGACAAACTGGAGCAGGCGGACTTTTTCGATTTCGCGCTGAATTTTGAAGGCCACGGCGACAACCTTGCGCCGAGTACGCTCGGCGGATTGGTCGTCGCCGTCGTCAAAGAGCGAACCGATTACGCGGGCAATGAACGCCGCTCGTTGCTGGCCGTCAAACGCCACTGGCCTGAAGAAGTCAAAATCGTTTTGTGCATTCCCGACTTTGAAATGGAAACCGCCAAGATGCGCGCCGTGTTGCCGCAAATGACTACGCGCCACGACGCCATTTACAATTTGCAGCGCGCCGCCCTGCTGCAAGCCGCGCTGGCGGAAAAGCGTTTCGACTTAATCAACGAAGCCCTACGCGACCGTTTGCACCAACCTTACCGCGCGCCGCTCGCACCAGGCATTTCCGAAGTCCTGCACCTGAACGAAGAAGCGCACAAGTATCCCGGCCTGCTCGGCGTGGCCATCAGCGGCGCGGGTTCGACAATGATCGCCTTCGTCACCGAAAACGGCGACGCCGTCGGTCAGGCAATGGCCGAACGGTTGACGGCGAAAAACGTCGGTTCGCGCGTGTTGAGCGTAACTGTGGACAATCGCGGACGAGTGATTAACACCTGCGATTGAGAAAGGAAAAGCGTATGACCGAAAGCGAATACGAAGTGTTTGTCCATCAAACCCATCGTTACCTGATGGCGCAGCAGGAACGTTGCAAAGATAAATTCCGAATGGGCAAATACGAACGCTACGATTTCGACCAGCAGACCGGCGAATTCGTCTTTTCCCATCGCGGCGTGCCCAAACTGGTCGCGGACTTTCAAGTCGTCGGCAGTATTTCGACCGTTTCCAACACCTGGCTGTGGTCTTGGGCCAATCATTCGATTCTGGACAACGTGAAAACGGACATTCACCGCGTTCATAAGTTCGGCGAAGAAAACGTAATCAAACAATTGACCGAAGCCAAGTGGCCGGCCACCGAAGCCGACGGTTGGACGATGACCAGCATCACCGCGCAATTGCTGAACGCCAAAGGCGCATACCGCTGCCCGACCGACAACGGTTTTCTATTCGTGATTTTCACCAACGTCAGAAAAGTCCATCAGGCATAAATTTTTGGAGAACCCTTTTATGAATCCTTTTGATCTGTCAAAGCGCGTTGCCATCGTCACCGGCGGCAACGG
>CAZRXE010001608.1:0-2331 GCA_964603695.1 uncultured Heliomicrobium sp. | reverse complement strand
CGATGAGATCGGCGAGCCGTACTCCCAAGCCCGGCTTCGATACTACTGCAAACAGATTTTGAAGGCCGCCGGGTTGCCGGAGCATTTCAACCCCTACAGCGCCCGGCACACGTCGGCGACGTTGTTGATGGAAAGTGGAATTAACGCAAAAACGGTCAGCGAGCGGCTGGGACATTCGGACGTGTTGATTACGCTGAAGACTTACACGCATCCGACTGCCGATATGCAGACCGAAGCCAGTCAGGAGATTGAGCGAGCGTTGTACGGTCGAAAATGACCATTTTGAAAACATTGGCACGCTATTGGCACACTAAAACCGGCTGAGTCGCGGTAATTGCTCTTTGAAATCAATGATTTAGCAGTACCTTTTTCGTAAAGAGTTTGTTAAGGATGTTAAGTTTTCAGAGTGGAAACGGTTCGCTCAGGATTTGGCCAGTTATTGCCCAAATTAGCCCGGCGGACGGCACGCATTCCTTGCTTCGTATCGGCCTGCCCGAAGGCCGAATCGTCACTTAATGCATGGCAATCAATGTAAATTGGCATCAGACGTTGAAAACAAGTGGCACGACGCTTATCGTGAAGTTCGCAGATACGCAGATGGACTTGAATGAGTTGGAGTACGGTTTTCACGCATCAATTCTATTTACTTGTCTATTCACCTGACTCGCTTACCTGCGGGTTTCAATTCCTGATTCACATAAAAAGGACCCTCTGTGTCGGCAACCTCCAACTCCCAACACTTCGCAAGAAAACTAAACCTTTTCGACGCCACGATGATCGTCATCAGCGGCATCATCGGTTCCGGCATTTTCATCAACCCGTACATTGTCGCGCAAAAAGTCGGCACGCCGTTTTTGATTTTGGCGGTGTGGGGGGCGGGCGGAGCATTCGCGTTGGCAGGGGCATTTGTCTTTGCCGAACTCAGCACGGTGATGCTGAAGGTCGGCGGGCAGTACGCGTTCTTTCGCGAAGCTTTTCATCCGCTGGTGGCATTTCTGCACGGTTGGTCATTGCTGTTCATCATTCAATCGGGCGCGACGGCGGGAGTGGCCGTGGCCTTCGCGAAGTACTTGCAATCGCTGCTCGGCTTCGGCAACGAATTCGTCACGCCGCTGGCGATTGCGATTTTGCTGGGACTGGCGGCGTTTCATGCTTTGGGCATCAAACCAGGCGCGATTCTGATCAACGTCATCACCTTCGGCAAAACACTGGCCATTGCCGTGCTGGTCGTCGGCGCGTTTGTGCTGACCAAACAATCGGGCGTGACGTTTCAGCCGCTCACGCCGCCGGACTTGAAAGGTGCCGGCTTGCTGTCGGCATTTTTCGCCGGGCTGGTTCCGACGATGTTTTCTTACGGCGGCTGGCAAAATCTCAACTTCGTTTCGGAAGAAGTGAAAGACCCGCTGCGCAATCTGCCGCGCGCGATTTTGATCGGCGTGCTGTGCGTAATCGCGGTTTATGTCAGTGCGAACGTCGCTTACGTTCATGTGTTGGGAGCTTCGGCGCTCGCGATGACGGAAACTCCGGCGGCGGATATGGCCAGGCTGCTGGCTGGGCCGTGGGGCGAGAAAGGCATCAGTTTTTTGATCGTGGTTTCAACCTTTGGCTTTATGAATCTGGCGCTGCTCAGCGCGCCGCGCGTCTATTACGCGATGGGCGCGGACGGCGTCTTTTTCAAATTCCTGGGACGTCTGAATCCGAAGTTTCAAACGCCGACGGCGGCGATTTTGCTGCAAGGTACGCTGGCTTCGCTGTTCGCGATTTCAAACCGCTACGACGAACTGGTTGGTTACGCGGTGTTTGCCGATTGGATTTTCTTTGCTCTGGCAGGCGCGGCCTTGATAGTCTTTCGTCGTACGATGCCGAATGCTCCGCGTCCGCAGCCAGTGCCTTTTTACCCTCTGATTCCGATTTTGTTCATCCTGTTCGGACTAGGAATTGTCATCAACACTTTCATCACGGACTGGAAAAACGCGCGCATCGGAGCGTTGATTATCGCGGCGGGCGTGCCGGTATTTTTCTTATGGAGAAAGATGGATCACAGAGCAAGCGGTGGACACAGAGAGAAGCCAGAGTGACTTTCTCTGTGACCACTATGCGCTCTGTGGCAAAGGAAACTATGAAAAACAGCGTTTATATGACTTGGGCCAAGTATCACGCCGGGGCGCAGTACAACCTGGCCAACAGCGGCATTCTTGGCTGCGATTTGAATGACCTGACGATTACGTTGGAAGACGTGGCGGTCAATGGGCCGAATCACGAAGGCTTTGCGCCGCTCAAAGATATGATCGCCGCCAAGTACGGTGTGACGCAGGAACAGGTGGTCACGGC
>CAZRXE010001607.1:0-8934 GCA_964603695.1 uncultured Heliomicrobium sp. | reverse complement strand
CCAAGGATTGCTGGCCCAACACCTGCCGGTCGAAATGGTCAATCACGGGTTGAATCAATCGCTCGGTTTCACTCTGTATCGCCAGCGAGCGCGTGACGAAATCACTGGGATCGGCTTGGCTACCAGCGGTCAATTCGGGATGATCTTCCAGATATTTCGACAGTAACTGACTGCCTTTGGCTGTTGCTTCGGCGGAAGCGCGCCGCGTCGCCTGCACCATCTCGACGCGCGAAGGCACGGGATAAATTGTCGTCACCGCCACATTCAGCAGCGAAGGAATCAGCAGCACGAAGACCAGCCACAATCCGGCCAGCGCCATCGCATTCGTCGCCGAAGACTTGCCGAAGACATTGACGGCGACGGCCAGCGCGAACCAGAACGCGCCGTAGCCCGCGACAATTCCCATCCATAACAGCAAGCGTAACCACGAGCCTTCCGTAGTAAGACTGACGCCGCCGAGCAGAAATCCGGCCAACGAAAAGCCCGCAGCCAGCGCGAGCACAACCAACGCCCGCAAGCCGATTTTGCCCGTGACGAAGGTGCGCAAACTGACCGGTTGCGACATCATCATCTGCAATGTGCCTTGTTCACGTTCGATGGAAAGCAGGTTGTAACTGAGCGCCAGAATCAGCAGCGGGTACAGGTAAATGATGACGAAGGCCAGATCAAAACGCCCGGCCAGCAAATTGGTCGGGTTTTCAATTTCGTCGTTGGTCGTGAAGGTCTGTTTGCTTTGCGAAGAAACCTTGAAGTAGTACGGGTACAAATCGCTTTGCCCGACGCTCAGCGCAGCCAGCGGCGCGGGCGGCAATAACGCATAACGCGGCGCGGTTCGTCCGGCAGCCACCGAAGGCAGGCGCGGATTGGCAAAGGCCGAAGCGGGTTGACCGCCTTGTTCAATGGCGGCGACTTCCGTTTTGGCTTTGGCAAAGCGGTCGCGTTCTTCTTGCCGCGCGGAGTCCAGCGTTGAGTTCTGAAAGCTCACCCACGACGCGCCGTTGTAAACGCCGTACCCGATCAGCAAGGCGAACAACGGCGCGATAATCCCTCACGTGCGGTCGGCAGCGAGCGACCGCCATTCGTGTTTCATGATTCGTGTCAACATAGTTCATCCCTAATCCACGCGCATTTTCGCTGTCGTCACCACGGCAATGGCCAGCGCCGCGACGCACCATAAAGCCAAAATGGCCAAACCGGAGGCTTGTTTGCTCAGGGCCCATGAAGCTGGCGGCGCGTCATAACGAAAATCCTCGACCGATTGCCACACTGCGGGTTGTGCCAAATAACTGAAATCCTGTTTCCCGGCATTGAAGGTCATATCATCGTTCATCTTTTTGACCAGAAAGCGGCGATAACTTTCTGCGGCGGCGGCAAAATCTCTGTGGTGCGCAAAGTCTGTTCCGGCCAGACTCATGGAAACGGATTGAATCGCCAGCATCGGCGCTACAGCTCCGGCAAACTGTTTCAGGCGATTTTGCTGTTCAAACCGGTTCCACAATTCACTGTAGTGTTTGTCAAACACGACGTTGCCGTGCTCTTCGCCTTCCTGCAACGAAATGCCCGCGAAATTGACCGGCAGCGCTTCCAGTTTGTCCACGCCGTATTGCTTCAGCACTTTTTGCTTCAGGGCGTCGGCGCGTTTGTCGGCGGTGTCGTGGCCGTCCGGGCCGCTTTGCATTTCACGATCCATCGTTTGTTGAAACGTGAATGCGGAAGGCGTCGGATACGCGCGCTTGGCGGCATCGGCGACGGCGCGCGGGGCGATCAATCCATTGACGATCCAAAACGCCAGCAACACGACCAGCGCCATTTGCGAAGATTTCGCCCGCGCCGATACGGCCAGCGAAACGCCGATGAACACGCCGAAATACAGCAGGTAACTGACAAACAGCCACGCCATGCGCCCCGCGCTCGCGCCCAGCAATCCGTTTTCGGAAACCATCGCCAGCGCCACGACGCCGACAATCGTCGCCGGGACAATCAACAGCGCCAGCGCACCGGAAACGCCCAGCGCCTTGCCCCAGACCAGATCAGTTTTGCGGACGCCCAGGCTCAGCAACTGGCGCAAGGTTCCTTGTTCGCGCTCTCCGGCAAAGGCCGAAAACGACAGCAACACGATCAACAGCGGCAACAACAATTGCAGCACGGTTGCCGCCGTCAGTTCGCCGAATCGCTGCACGGCGGTCGAATCCTGCGCCGGACGGAATTTGAATTCGTTTTGCTTGTGGGCTTCCAGCCAGACGGATTGGCCGACAAACGGGTCCACGCCACGATCCAGCATGGCGGGCAGCATCTTCGGTTTGAAAGCGTAAATGCCGTAATGCGCCGCCGAATGCGGATTTTTTGCTGGTTGGCGCAACCACTGGTCGCGCGTTTCGGCCTGCGCCAGGTCGTGCTGGCGTTTCACGTCGCGATAATGTTTGCCGCCCATCACGACCGCCGCCAGCAGCAACGCGAATACGATACCCGCCGCCCAGCGAAAGCGCCCGTCGCGCAGCATTTCAGTGAATTCCTTGCGAGCGATTCTGACGATCATCAGCTTTCTCCTTCTTAATCGTGCATGTGTTCCAGGTAGATGCGTTCCAGGTCGGCGTGGCCGATCTCTTCGGTGCGAAGCTGATTGACCATTTGGCCGCGTTTCATGATGCCGACGCGCGTACCAGATTCTTTGGCGCGAAATAAATCGTGAGTCGCCATCAGCACGGCCACGCCCTGGTCGCTCAGCTTTTTCAGCAACGCTGAAAATTCATTGGATGCCTTCGGATCAAGTCCCGAAGTCGGTTCGTCCAGCAGCAAGGCTTCGGCTTTTTTGGCCAGCGCAATGGCGATGCCCACTTTCTGCCGCATGCCTTTTGAATAAGTCCCGACGCGCTTGACGGCGGCTTCGGGTTGCAAACCAACTTCCTTGAAAAAGCCCAGCAGTTGTTCGCGCGAATACTCTTCATGTCCGGCCAGGGCGCTGAAGTATTCCAGGTTTTCCAGCCCCGTCAGGTTTTTGTAAAGCATCACTTGTTCGGGGATGTAGGCGATATGGTGTTTGGTTTGGAGCGGTTCTTTCGTGACGTCCAGCCCCTTGATTTTGGCCGTGCCGCCGGTCGGCTCAATAAAGTTCAAAAACAAATTGATGGTCGTGGTTTTGCCTGCGCCGTTTGCGCCGAGCAGACAAAAGACTTCGCCCGGCTCAATTTTTAGATTGAGTGACTCCAGCGCGGCAGTGCCGTTGTAATGTTTGGTCAAATTGATCGCTTCAAGCATTTGCAGTTCTCTCCTTGGTCTTCAGCCGACAGGCGAATCGCAACGATGACAAACCGATTGTCGAGCTGATTGTTGAGCCGATTGTCGAGATTGACGTTTGGAAACAGAGTTTTGAACGTTCAGCTTAAATTGGCGCAAAAAAGTGGCGCGACAAGTTTTTTATCAATGGACTCTTTTTGGTGCCTGGATGGTTCATTTGGCAGGATGAGTGGTTTAGGCATGCGGTCTCGTTGATTGCGCCCGAAGCTTTGGTCTTCCCGCTGATTTTCTGTTCACCATTCGCCTCCTTGAAACGGCCGTTTAACCGCGCAGTTTGGCCATTCATTCAATATCTGTCGCCATTTCTTCTCGATTGCCACTAGGGTTTGCCGCTTGGCCGATTCGTGTAGCAGCGCAAATGCTGAAGTAAGAACAAGGAGGATGGCTATGACGCCGATTGCGCCAATATTAGTTAATTTACTGGGCTACGTTACCGGAACAGCGCTTTATGCCATGTTGCTGTTGATGGTGATGAACTCATCGCGCTCGAATAGGATGGAAAACAAGCCGGGCGTTGATTTGCCTGACCGGTTGCCATTGCTGACCGGACTGTTTGGTCTGATTTGGAATCTCGGAGCGCTGTTCAACATCCTGCTGCAAGGCATAGCTGCGGAAAACTGGCCAGAATCTTCGGGGTTGGTGCTATTAAGCCCGTTGATTACTGCAGCGGCCTTTTCTGCGCTGGGTTTTTTGCCCGCCGTGGTTGTGCATTCGCTGTTGCGTCAGCGAGAGGGATTGAAAGCGCGCGCCGCCTTGGGAATAACGCTGATTGCCTATGCGTTATCCTCCGTGGCTGCCGGGCTGCATTTTCAGCAAGCTGTCGCCCAACAGTTCGCTCCCTCACACTGGGCCTTACACATCTTAACCATTGGATTTCTTGGATTGATTGTGGCGCTGTTCATTTATTTCTGGAGAGCGCAGGCGATCAACCATTTCTCGCGAAATGGAACGGGTTGGGCCTTGGCGCTGGCGGTCTTTGCGGTTTCGGCGCTGCATTTAAGCCATCATCAAGGGCAGGAATTTTCGTGGTGGGCGGAATTAATTGGACATCACGCCTCGTTGCCGCTGGCAGTGACGATCCTCTATCAGGATTACCGGTTCGCGCTGGTTGATCTCTTTTTGAAACGCGCGCTGTCATTGGTGTTGCTGGTGGCATTTGCACTAGCACTGTATTTGATGGTTGCTGTGCCATTGCTTGGGCAACTGGAAAAGCGCGGAGAACACGATGCGCTGGCAATTAGCGTGTCGCTGGGGTTGTGGGTGATTACAGCGCTGTTTTACCCCTGGCTCAGCCGGATGGTCAGTCGTTTTGTGGACGCGATTGTTTTACGCCGCGCTGATTATGAAACTGTGCGGGCGGAAATGGCACTGGCTGTATCCGCGCAGGAATCGCCGGAAAACGTCCTGGATGAAGTTTGTAAGCGCTTGGCTGCGGCCCTGACCGCTCGTGAACTCCGATGGGCTATGGTTGAAAACGAAGCCACTCCGGCGCATGAAAAATCGCCAAGCGGCCCGCTACTGCCACAGTTGAAATTGATTGAACAACGAAGGCATTCCCGTCCTTTTTCCATTCCTAAAAAGAGCGCAGTGACTCCGCCAGCCGCCCCTCTGCCGGACAACGATCTTTTCGCAAGCGAAGAGCCGTCACAGGCGGTCGTGCTCGTTCCCACCGGCGAGCCGCCACAATATCGCCTCCTGATCGGTGAGCTTGCGGGTGGGCGCCGCCTGCTCTCGGACGATCTGGCGCTGATTGAAGCGGGCGCGACGATGGCCGCACGGCGCATTGATGCCGTGCGTGTCGTTCACGAACGCTGCATGCGCGATCTGCACGAAGAGGAGATGCACAAGCTGGCTACCGTAGCCGAATTACGAGCATTGCGCGCACAAATCAATCCACATTTCCTGTTCAATGCTTTGACCACCATCGGTTACTTGATTCAATCCGCGCCGGATCGAGCCTTCGAAACCCTGATGCGCCTGACAGCCTTGCTGCGTGCTGTGCTCCGCAATTCAGATGACGAATTTTCCACCCTCGGTGACGAGATCAACTTGATCGAAGCTTACCTGGAAATCGAGCGCGCACGGTTTGAAGACCGGTTGCGGGTAATGATTGATGTTCCCCAGGCGTTGCGAAACATTCGTATCCCAGCGTTGCTGATTCAGCCGTTGATCGAAAATGCCATCAAACATGGGATTTCGCCGCAGCGCGCGGGAGGCGAGGTTGTCATTCTGGCGCGCAGCTCTCGTGACCTGAACCCGCATTCCGCTGCATCTCGCGGAAGAGCGTTTGGTGATGAGGTGTTGCAAATTTGGGTGCGTGACACGGGCGCAGGAGTCAGTGAGCTTGCACTTGAACAAGGACGCAAGCGAGGTGTCGGTTTGAACAATGTGGAACAGCGAATTCGCCGTCATTTTGGGGACTTGGGATTGTTCAATTTTCGCAGTGCTCCCGGATTGGGAACCACGATTGAGCTTTGCCTTCCGATAACGTATGCCCAGGAAAAAGCGGTTGTGACAAGTGCTTCAGCCAACTCAAATCTTTCAATCAAAATAAGGAGAGCGCAAGCATGAATCAAAATGCGAATAGCAATTTGCTGCGCGTAGTCATCGCCGACGATGAACGTCCGGCGCGGTCGTTTTTGGCTGCAATTCTGCGCGGTTTTGAAGACGTCAGGCTTGTTGGTGAGGCGGAAAACGGCGCGGACGCCATCGAATTGATCGAGCGCGAAAAGCCCGATCTGGCCCTGCTTGATTTGCAGATGCCGGAGATTGACGGCCTCGGTGTGGTACGGCTGCTCAAAAAAAGCCGGATGCCGCTGGTGGCTTTCGTCACAGCGTATGACGAATACGCTGTGCGAGCCTTTGAATTGAATGCCGTGGATTATCTGCTCAAACCGGTGGACAAGGCACGGCTGCGGGATGCGCTCAACCGCGCGCAGGAGCGCCTGGAAAAAACCGAACTTCGCTTGGATGCCGCAACGCGTCTCGACGCCGCCGCCGTTTCGTATGAAGAAGCCACTCGTCCTGCCTTGCTTGAACGGATTCCCGTGCGTCAAAAAGACGAGATTGTGATTGTTCCGGTCAAGGAAATTGTTTCCGTCGTTGCCGAAGGTGAAATCCTGCGGCTGACGACGACAAACAACGAGACTTACACCATTGCTTACCGGCTGAAAGACTTGGAGCTTCGGCTGCCAACCTCACAATTTGTCCGCCTGGGACGTGGCGCGCTGGCCAATTTGGAAATGCTGCGCCGGGTCAGCCCTATGCCAGGCGGAACCTACGTCGCCACACTGAGCAACGGCCAGCAACTCAACATCAGCCGCCTGCAAGGCCGTATCCTGCGAGAGCATTTATTGAAGCTATGAGAATGGATGGCTTGGGCGTTCCATTCATTGCTCTTTGCGAACCATTCACCTCTCGTTTGGCAACGCTCATTTAATTTTTAATGCGGTAAATTGACGATTGGTTAGCATCTGTCAGATTTGGGAGTTTAATCACCGATCAATCTTTTTAGTTCATATCGCGCGCTCTAAAGAGAAGCGCGCGTGAAGGAGTTTCCATGAAGATCAGTAAACGCCTTTTTGCCTTGGCGTTTTATGCGTTGTGTGTGATGTCGCTGACAGGACTGGCGCAAAGTGGCGGCACCTTGCGCGGAAAAGTCGCGCTGACCAACGGCGACCCGGTTCATAACGTCAAGGTCACCATCATCCAATTGAAACGTTCGACCGAAACCAAAGAAGATGGTACTTACGAGTTTTCAAACGTGCCTCCCGGCAAATATGACATTTCGGCGCACCTGGAGCGCACACCGGATATTTTGACCAAAGCCGAAATTAGCAGCGGGCAAACAGTCACCGCCGATTTCGAACTCCGGCTGGAAGCCGTCCGCGAACAGGTCACCGTCACCGCCACGGGCAGCGAACAAACTACGTTCAATGCCATTGAATCGGTGACCATCATCGGTTCGCTCGATCTGGCCAAGAAAAATCCGCTCAGTTTGGGCGAAGCTTTGGATCACGAACTGGGCGTTGCCAAACGCAGCTTTGGTCCCGGCAATGCGCGCCCGGTTGTGCGGGGATTCGACGGCGACCGCGTACTGGTGTTGCAGGAAGGCGTAGGCATCGGCGGGCTGGGCTTTCAATCCGGCGACCACGCCGAACCGATTGATTTGCTGTCGCAAGACCGCGTCGAAGTCGTCAAGGGACCGGCCACCTTGTTATACGGCAGCAATGCCATTGGCGGCGTCGTCAACGCCATCAGTGGTCACGACGAAGCGCACAAAGGCGTGCGCGGATATGTCACCGGCATCGGCGGTTCGACCAATAATCAGTTCGGCGGCAGCGGCGGCATCGAATTCGGCACGGAAAAATGGTTGGTCTGGGCCAACGGCGGAGGCCAGCGCGCCGACGATTACAATACGCCGATTGGCACGATTCAGAATTCCTTTTCCCGCTACGGCAACGCATCGGGCGGCATCGGCTATTTTGCTGACAAAGGCTTCCTAAGCGGCAGCTATACCCACGACAGCCGCAATTACGGCATTCCGTTCAACGCCGACGAAGAAGACGCGGAAATGGTGCGCCTGAATCCGCGCCGTGACAGCGTCCAGTTTCGCGGCGGCTTCCGCGACCTGGCTTCAGCCATCAGCGGCGGGAACTTCACGCTGCAATACAACAATTACCGCCACGATGAAATCGAATTGCCCGACGAAGAGATCGGCACGCAGTTCAAGAATAAGACCCTCCTGTACCGCGCCGTTTTTGACCAGCGTCGCAGCGGGCGCTATTCGGGCAGCTTCGGTGTTTCCGGTCTGCATCGCGATTTCGAATCCATCGGCGAGGAAGCGCTGGCTCCGCCGACAACGCAAAACAACTTCGCGGCTTTCGGCTTGCAGACGATTGATTTTGACCGGTTCGCTTTTCAATTCGGCGGTCGCGTTGAACACAACGGCTATTCGCCGGACGGATTGCGCGACCGTTCATTCACAGGCTTTTCCGGTTCGGCGGGCATTCGCGTGGGCCTGGGCGGAAGTACCAACTTCGTGGCCAATTACACGCACAGTTACCGCGCACCGGCGCTGGAAGAGCTGTACAACAACGGCCCGCATGCGGGAAATCTGACCTTCGAGATTGGTGACCCGAACCTCAACCGCGAGCGTGGCGACGGCATTGATCTCAGCTTGCGCCACAACTCCGGCCGGGTCCGGGCCGAGGCAAATTTCTTTTATTACGGCATCCGGGACTTTGTTTATCTGGCGCCGACCGGCAACATCGAAGACGGTCTGATCGAAGCCAACTACGCGCAAGGCGACAGTCGTTTCACCGGCGCGGAACTGCGCTTTGACGCCGGGCTGACGAAAAACATCTGGCTGCTGTCCAGCCTGGATTACGTCAACTCCAAGCTGACCGCAACCGACACGCCGCTGCCGCGCATTCCGCCGTTGCGCGCGCGCGTGGGGTTTGAAGCCTTGGCCAAAGGCTTCCGCATCAACCCGGAAGTGGTCATGGCCCAGGACCAGAATCGCATCTTCACCACCGAAGAGCGCACCGCCGGTTACGCGACGGTCAACCTGAACGCTTCGTACACCTACACGCAAAAACATTACGCGCACATCTTTTCGGTGAACGCCTTCAACCTGAA
>CAZRXE010001606.1:0-8512 GCA_964603695.1 uncultured Heliomicrobium sp. | reverse complement strand
GGTGACATTGGCGCAAGGTCAGGGGCGTATGGGCGGAATGGGCGGCAACCAACCGCAGGACATGAAAACCATTCACGCTTTGTTTGACGATCACAAGAAAATCACGCGCACCGTCAAAAATATCAGCAACGGCGTCGAAACCCTGACCGAATCGGACGATCCGAAAGTCAAAGCGCTGATCGTTGAACATTCGTGGGCGATGAAGGCGCGATTGGAAAAAAATCAGCCGATTCGCCAGTGGGATCCGCTGTTTGCCGAATTGTTCAAACACGCCGGCAAAATCAAAATGGAACTGGTGAACACGGCCAAAGGCGTTAAGGTGATTGAAACTTCCGACGATGCCTACGTCGTCAAATTGATTCAATCGCACGCGGCTGGCGTTTCGGAATTCGTACACGAAGGCGTGTCCAGCATGCACAAGGAACATCGGCTGCCGGGTGAGAAAAAAGAAGAAACGGCTTTTGTCGGCAAAGGCGACGGCGTGGAAACCTGTCCGGTGATGGGCGAACCGGTCAACAAAAACATCAAATATGGGTTCTTCGGTCGCACGGTGTATTTCTGCTGCGAAAGCTGTCTGGAAGCGGCCAAGAAGAATCCTGAAAAATTCATCAAGCCCTAAACCACAGGCTCCGTAAAAAAACGCGAAAGGCAGTGACCGGTGACAGTCACTGCCTTTCGTTTTGTTACCGGATTCGGCTTTGTTGTTATTTGTCCGAACCGATTCGCATTCCGTAAAACGACCGGTACACGAAGAAGATCGAGATGAGGGTGAACAGCACTGCCAGCACGTGGCTCAGGTTGGTGGTCGAACTGGAATGCCGCAGGCTGACGGCCAGTTCCACGGCCAGCAGACCGAACAGCGTGGTGAATTTAATGACCGGGTTCAGCGCCACCGAAGAGGTATCCTTGAACGGATCGCCCACCGTGTCGCCGACGACGCAGGCGTCGTGCAGCGGCGTGCCTTTGGCTTTCAATTCGACTTCGACAATCTTCTTGGCGTTATCCCAGGCACCGCCCGCGTTGGCCATAAAGATCGCTTGATATAAACCGAAGATCGCAATCGAAATCAGGTAGCCGATGAAGAAGTATTCTTCGATAAAAGCAAAGCCCAGTGCCGAGAAAAAGACCGTCAGGAAGATATTGAACATTCCTTTCTGTGCGTACTGCGTGCAGATTTCGACGACCTTTTTGCTGTCTTCGACCGAAGCTTTTTCGACGCCTTCAAGTTTGATGTTGGCTTTGATGAATTCGACCGCACGATAAGCGCCGGTGGTCACGGCCTGCGTGGAAGCGCCGGTGAACCAGTAAATGACGGCACCGCCGGTAATCAGTCCGAGCACGAAAGGCGCATGCAACAGGGAAAGTTTGTCCACATTTTCGGTCAGTCCGTTGGTCAGCGACATGATGATCGAAAAGATCATCGTCGTTGCGCCCACCACCGCCGTGCCGATCAGCACGGGCTTCGCGGTTGCTTTGAAGGTGTTTCCCGCGCCGTCGTTTTCTTCCAGCAAGTGTTTGGCGCGGTCGAAATTAGCCGTAATGCCGAAATCGTTTTTGACTTCGCGTTCGATGTTTGGAATTTGTTCGATCAACGACAATTCGTAAACCGATTGCGCGTTGTCCGTCACCGGGCCGTAAGAGTCCACGGCAATGGTGACCGGTCCCATTCCCACGTAGCCAAAGGCCACCAACCCGAACGCGAATACCGCCGGTGCCGCCATCAGCACGCCCAGGCCTTCCAGGCTGAACGCATAAGCAATCGCCATCAAAGCGACGATGCTGATGCCCAGCCAGTAAGCCGAAAAGTTTCCGGCAACCAGGCCGGACAGAATGTTGAGCGATGCGCCGCCTTCTTTGGACGACGTGACGACTTCGCTGACGTGGCGCGATTCGGTCGAAGTGAAGACTTTGACGAGTTCAGGAATGATCGCTCCGGCAGCCGTGCCGCAGGAAATGATGGCCGACAGTTTCCACCACAACGAACCATCGCCCAGATTCGGGATCATCAGTTTCGAGACGACAAAAGTCAGGATGATCGAAACCGCCGAAGTGATGATGACCAGATTGGTCAGCGGCTTTTCAAAGTTCATTTTGTCGGCGTTGGCGTAAGTCGCCTTGGTGATGGCTTCGTTGATGAAGTACGAACCGGCGGAAGCGATGACCATCATCACGCGCATCACGAAAATCCAGACCAGCAGTTGCACCTGAATGGCTTCAAAGCCCGCGCCGGCGGTCTTGGCATTCACGGCCAACAGAATGAACGAAATCAGCGCCACGCCCGTCACGCCGTAAGTTTCAAAGCCGTCCGCCGAGGGGCCGACGGAATCGCCCGCGTTGTCGCCCGTGCAATCGGCAATTACGCCGGGATTGCGCGCGTCGTCTTCTTTGATCTTGAAGACGATCTTCATCAGGTCGGAACCGATGTCGGCGATTTTGGTGAAAATGCCGCCCGCGATGCGCAACGCCGCCGCGCCCAACGATTCGCCGATGGCGAAGCCGATGAAGCACGGCCCGGCGTAATCGCCCGGAATGAACAGCAGAATGCAAAGCATAATCAGCAGTTCGACCGAAATCAGCATCATGCCGATGCTCATGCCTGCTTTCAGCGGAATGGCGTAAATCGGATAGGGCTTGCCTTCCAGTGAAGCGAACGCCGTCCGCGAATTGGCGAAAGTGTTGACGCGGATACCAAACCAGGCCACGCCGTAGCTGCCGCCGATGCCGATCAAACTGAAAATCAAAATGATGGCGACTTTGTAAACGGGAAAGCCGACCAGAACGCCAAAGTAGAGAATGATGATGACCGCGATGAAGGCTTCCAGAATGAGGATGAATTTGCCCTGCGTAATCAGGTAGGTTTTGCAGGTTTCGTAAATCAGCTCGGAGATTTCAAGCATTGACCGATGCACGGCCATCTTCTTGAGCTGCGTGTAAATCATCAGCCCGAAAACCATTCCAAGCAGCGAAACAGCAATGCCGACCAGCAGCAAAGTGCGTCCGCTAGTTCCGCCCATAAAGCTGACTTGCGACAAATCCGGCAGTTTCAAATTGGCTTCGCCGCCGGGCCGATGAGGCTCCTGCGCGAAGGCTGAGACGACGCTGACGGCGACAAAGGCCGCGCCAGCGGCAAGTTTTGTTGCTGGACCGCCGAAGGGGGCGACACGCTTCCGCAGGCAGAGCAACGCAAAAAGACCGATGCCTAAAACTAATAGGAGCATAGCTGGTGTATCCTCGTGATTTTGTAATTTTTGACTTCTTTGGTGTGAAACAGGCGCGGATTATAGACGAAAGGCATTTAACTGCAAACCAGCAAAAGTCGGTGAAATGGCATTACCAGCGCGTGCGCAAGCGGACTATTGCGACGCCGGCTGAGTCGCTGCCAGCGCGCGAAGCAATGTACGCAATGCTTCGTTGACGGATTGATCGCTGTTGAAAACTTCAGCAATGTCGGGGTCAAGCGTCACTCGCACCATTCTAGCTGCGTGCGGACGTTGATACCCCGGCCCGCGCCGGACAATACGCATCTTGCTCAAGTCATACTCCGGCAGCATTTCAAAATCGTCTTCAAGTTCAGGCATATCGTTCTTGTTCATAACTCTCCTGTTCGCGTCCGGTTGCCTCGCGCGCACTTATGATTCTTACCAAATCGCCACGCTCGGTATAAACCATAAGCAGGACACGTCCCCGCACGGATTCGCCGATAATCCAGTATCGTGACTCGTCAAAGGAATGCTCATCGTCCGCCAATACTACAAAATAAGGATCGTCAAAGACTGTCGCCGCTTCATCAAAAGTGACGCCATCATGGTTGATGACATTTCTAGCAGCCTTGTTGTTGTCCCAATCGAATTTCAAGCGTAGCTCACTTTGAATATGATGTCATTGAGTCGGCGAAGTCAGTCGCCCCAAAATCCGACCTACTCGTGACGCACCACCTGTTCACTATCGAGTTTCATCATCAATGCTTCGACCGCTGCTTCCAACGCCGCGCTGTCTTTCGATTCCAGCGTGATCTTGACCTTGTAATCCGGCGTGGAAAAGTTCGGGTAAGAACCGATGGCTACCAGCGGATGCGCTTCGGCCACGGCACGCAATTCGGCGGCGATGTCGAATTCGTCTTCGAGCGTGTAAATGGCTTGGGCAAAAAACGGCGCGACGCGGAAGCGTTCGCGCATGGCCAGAAACTTTTTGCGGAAGAGTTCCGGCACGCCCGGCAGTATGTAAACGTTGCGGCACAGCAGCACCGGCCAGCGCCAATCCGGCATTTCCACAAGCTCCGCGTTTTCCGGCACATCGGCCATACGCAGTTTTGCGTCGTCTGCGCCGTCACCGAAATAAGCGCGCAAGCGGCCTTCGAGTTCGGGATGGCGAATGACCGGCTGACCGAAGGCCAGCGCCACGCCGGTGATCGTCACGTCATCGTGCGTGGGGCCGACGCCGCCCGAAGTGAAGACGTGATCGAAGCCGTCGGACAGTTCGCGAACGGCGGCGGCGACGGTGTCAACTTCATCGGGAATGATCAGAATGCGGCGCAGCGCCACGCCGAGTTCGCGCAGTTCGCCGATCAACAGACGAGCGTTTTGATCGTCCACTTTCCCGCTCAGAATTTCATCGCCGATGACCAAAATGGCGGCAGTTGTTGCGTTCATGCCTTTATCATAGCCGGTTTTTGTCGGCCTGCAATTCATTGGCGGAAAAGCGCGACAATGCCATAATGCGCGCCATCGAAACGGTTTACCGTCATCACCGCAATTCTTACCTTTTAAGGAGAACCTGTTTTATGAGCGTCAACGAAACCACCGCGCCTGTTTCCGATTCCGTGCAAAAGCACAAAGATTTCCTGTTTCCCGCCGTCACGATGTATTACCAAAACCCGATCGCGCTGGAACGCGGCCAGGGAATGCACGTTTGGGACGAAGCGGGCAACAAATACCTGGATTGTTTCGGAGGCGTGCTGACCACCAGCCTGGGACACGCGCATCCGCAAGTGACCGAAGCCGTCATAGATCAAGTCAAAAAACTGACGCACACTTCGACGCTCTATGCCAACGCGCCGCAATCGCAACTGGCCGCCAAGCTGGCCGAAATCACGCCGGGCAAACTGGAAAAATCCTTCTTTACCAACAGCGGAACCGAGGCCGACGAAACGGCGACGATGGCGGCGAAACTGTACACCGGGCGGCAGGAAATCATCACCTTGCGCCACAGTTACAGCGGACGTTCGGCGGCGGCGCAAAGCGCGGGCGGTCACAAATCGTGGAAAGTTTTGCCGACGCAAGTCGCAGGCTATTACCACGCCCCCGCGCCTTACTGTTACCGCTGTCCGTTCAAACTGACTTACCCGGAATGCGATCTGGCCTGCGCCAAAGACTTGAAAGAACTGATTGAAACCGCGACTTCAGGCAACATCGCGGCGTTTATGGCCGAACCGATTTTGGGCGTCGGCGGATACATCACTCCGCCCAAAGAGTATTTCAAAGAAGCAGTCGCCATCGTCCGCCAATACGGCGGCGTGTTCATCACCGACGAAGTTCAAACCGGCTGGGGACGCACCGGCGACAAATGGTTCGGCATAGAGCATTGGGACGTGGAACCGGACATCATCACTTCGGCCAAAGGCATGGCCGCCGGCTTTCCCATCGGCTGGACGATTGCCACGCCCGAAGTCGCCGCCGCCGTGCCGACGCTGACGTTTTCAACTTTCGGCGGAAACCCGGTTTCGACGCGTGCCGCGCTGGCCACCATCGAAGTCATCGAAACCGAAAACCTAGTCCACAGCGCCAAAGTCGTCGGCGACCATTTGCGCGAAAGTTTGATGGGCTTGATGGAAAAATACGAAATCGTCGGCGACGTGCGCGGACTCGGTTTGATGCAGGCGCTGGAACTGGTCAAAGACCGCAAGACCAAAGAACCGCATCCGCAAGCCGTTGTGAAAGTTTTCGAGGAAACCAAAAAACGCGGCGTGCTGATCGGCAAAGGCGGACTTTACGGCAACTGCATCCGCATCGGGCCGCCGCTGATTGCAACCAAAGATGATATGGACGAAATGGTGACCGCGCTGGATGAAGCGTTGGCAACGATATGAAAATCAATTGGCGTTCCTGGTCATTACGTAGTTTGTACTTGTTTTTGGCTGCAAGTTTCCTATCTATGCTTTGGGCGGGTTTCAAATTGCCTTGGTTTGGCGTGGGTAAATTTCTTCCAGTGCCCTTTGCTGCTTTTGCATTTCTCGTTTCGTATTTTCAAAAGCGTGAAAGGCTAAAAAGAGAAGCGTTGAGGGAAGCAATTCGCACGTTGAGCAACGATCTGACCTTGAGTGGCGATTTCACCATTGATGATTTCGATTTGCTTTATGAGGTTGAAGAGTTGGAACAAATCGTCTCTCTGTTGATGGAAATGCCAGAAGGCCAACGCAAATTACAGGTTGCAGTTGATGTTGTTGAAAATGAGTCTGTGTGAGGAGCACTTATGAGAACTTTGATCAAAAACGGCCACATCGTCACCGCCGTGGATTCATATATCGCCGATTTGCTTATTGACGACGAAATCATTGCCATGATTGGCAAAGACCTTTCTTCTGTTGGCGGCCAAGTGGATAAAACGATTGACGCCACGGGCAAACTCGTAATTCCCGGCGGGATTGATCCGCACACGCACATGGATTTGCCGTTCGGCGGAACGGCTTCGTCTGACGATTTTGAAACCGGCACACGCGCGGCGGCCTTTGGCGGAACGACGACGATCATTGACTTCGCCGTGCAATCCAAAGGGCAGGCGCTGAATGAGGCACTGGACGTGTGGTTTGCCAAAGCCGAAGGTAAAGCCGTGGCCGATTACGGCTTCCACATGATCTGCACCGATTTGCCGGACGAACGCTTGCCGGAATTGAAAGGCTTGATTGACCAGGGCATCAGCAGCTTTAAGTTGTTTATGGCTTATCCCGGAGTCTTTCTTGTAGATGACGGGACGATCTTCAAGGCAATGACGGCGGCGGGCGAACACGGCGGATTGATCTGCATGCATGCCGAAAACGGCGTTGTGATTGATGTGCTGGTCAAACGCGCTTTGGCCGCCGGTCACACCGCGCCGAAATATCACGCGCTGACTCGTCCAACCAAAGCCGAAGCCGAAGGCGTTCATCGCGCCATCGCCATTGCCGAAATGGCGCATTCGCCCGTCTACATCGTTCATCTGAGCTGTTACGACGCGCTGAAAGAAGTTCAGAACGCGCGCGATTTGGGCTTGCCCGCCTATGCCGAAACCTGCCCGCAGTATTTGTTTTTGGATTACAGCCATTATGAACAGCCGGGCTTTGAAGGCGCGAAATACGTCATGACGCCGCCCTTGCGCGGCAAGGAGAATCAGGAATTGCTCTGGCGCGGATTGCGGATGAACGATCTGCAAGTGATTTCCACCGACCATTGCCCGTTCTGTATGAAAGAACAGAAAGAACTCGGCATTGACGATTTCAGCAAAATTCCCAACGGCGGCCCCGGCGTCGAACACCGCATGAGCCTGATTTACAACGGCGGCGTCGCGCAAGGCCGCATCAGCTTGAACCGCTTTGTCGAACTGACTTCGACGGCGGCGGCCAAAATCTTCGGCCTGTTTCCGCGCAAAGGCACAATTGCCGTAGGTTCAGACGCGGACATTGTCATCTTCGACCCGAACCGCGAACAAACCATCAGCGCCGCCACGCACCACATGCGCGTGGATTACAGCGCCTACGAAGGTTGGACAATCAAAGGCGTCACCGAAATCGTACTGTCGCGCGGCAAGGTCATCGTCGAAAACGGCGAATGGAAAGGCACAGCCGGCGCAGGTCAATTTTTGAAACGCGGCACAACCGGCGCGTGATGAGGCGAGGGTAACAACGGACGATGCCGAAAGTTTTTTCCGAACAGGGGTTCGAGTTTTGGATTTACACCGACGATCACCCCCCGCCGCACAGTCACGTGATTCGCGGAACCAAGAAAGGCAGAGGCAAAAAGTCAGAGGTGTTAATCTTTCTTGGAGACGAACAAACTCGTCCTTCGATTCGAACCAATCGTGGGATGCGTAAAGCCGATGTCAAACGAGTGTTGAGTATTATTTTTCAGAGACAAGAAGAGCTTCTGGCTGTGTGGAGACGGATTTATGGCAATTAAAAACGGTAAGTGGGAAATCAGCGATGCTGAGTTCGAAGAACAATTTGCCGAAGCGACCAAGCGTGGTAACGCGGAAATGGAAGATGGCGTGCTTGCTACTGCGGCGAGGTACAACAAAGCAAAACGACGGCTGGTGGTTGATCTGGCCAATGGAATGACGGTGTTGATCCCAACCTATTTGCTTCAGGGCTTGCAGGAGGCAAAGCCGAGAGAACTGGCAGAGGTTGAAATCCTCGGCGTTGGTTCCGGGCTTTATTGGCCGCAGTTGAATGTAGATATTGCGCTATCAGGCTTACTTGCCAAAGTTTTCCATTTACCGGAACCGAAACCGGTCTTGGAAAAAGCGGTCTCTAAAACCAAACGAG
>CAZRXE010001605.1:0-2918 GCA_964603695.1 uncultured Heliomicrobium sp. | reverse complement strand
GCGTGGTGAATGCCGAAACCGGGCAGCCGATGGCGGGCGTCAATTTGTCGTTCACGTCCTTCGATGCCAACGGCAGAATGACAGGCGCGATGACCGGCGGTTGGCGTTCGGACGCCAATGGCGAGTTTCGTATCCTGGGCGCGCGTCCCGGCAAACACGGCGTTTTCGTCGAAGACCGTGAAGGCAAGGGCGAGTTTTACAGTCCGCCAGCCCAATTCGAGGTCATCAACAGCGATGTGGAAGGAATCGAAGTTCGCGCGCTGCGCGGCGCGACCATCAGCGGCACAATCGTCATCGAAGGCACGAACGATCCCGCCATCCTGACCAGACGCGCGCAAATCAGACTGAACAGCGGCGACAGAGCCAATACGCCGGGCAAGACGCGGTTCGGCAAAGCCAATCCCGACGGCACGTTTCGCATCACGGGTTTGCCTGAAGGCCAAACACGGATTTGGGCGTTCGCGGATATTCCGAAACTAACACTGCTGCGTGTGGAGCAAAACGGCGTGGCGCTGAAAGACTCCTCCCTGGAAGTCCATCCCGGCGAGCAGATCAGTAATCTTCGTGCGGTCTTCGCTTTCGCCGACGGCACAATCAGCGGCGAGGCGCGAATCAGCGGCGGAAGCTTGCCGGAAGGCATCAGGCTTTCCGTAGTGCTCAGGCGTTACGAAACGATCTCGAACGCCCGCAGGCTGGTTCCGGCCGGCCCCATGATTATGCTGGATGCGCGCGGCCAGTTTTTGGTGAAAGACCTGGTACCCGGAGAATACGAAGTGTTTCTTTCTCCTGTTTTTCCCGGCGTCGAGTTGTCGCCTGAATTCAGGAGCAAAATCCTGCCGCGCTTCACCCAAACCAGACAAACAATCGCAGTCAGCAACGGCAACGAAACTCGTGTCACGCTCAGCCTCGACCTGAGCCAGGAGAATTAACCATGAAAATCTTTTCGACTTTGCTTTTCGTGACATTGCTGTTCGTGATGTTGCTGTTGAGCGCGGCGGCGCTGGCGCAGGAAACCGGTTCGATCAGCGGACAAGTCGTCACCGACAGCGGCAAGCCTTTGTCCAACTTCAGCGTCAGCATTACCTCGACCGGCGCGAATCGTTCGCGCGGTGTTTCCCGATCAACGTCCACGGATGAAGAAGGCCGCTTTCAATTCAACAAACTGCCCGATCTAAATTACGGCATTTCCTTCGGGCTTCAGAAAGGCTACATCCCGGACGGTTCCGCCAAAACGACAGGGCTGCGGCTGGGCGAAACCGTCGCGATCAAATTGACGAAAGGCGGCGTCATCACGGGGCGCGTCACCACTCCGGGCGGCGAACCGCTGGCCGTCATTTCAGTTTCCGCACTCCGCATCCGCGACCAGGAAGGCGGAAAGGTCAGTGGCGGCAGTTCCATTCCCGCACGCGCCACGGACGACCGTGGCATTTATCGTTTGTACGGATTGCCGCCGGGAACCTACCTCGTTGTGGCCAACGGCGGCGGACAATCGGCGGTTGCGCCCGCGCTGTCGCCTTATCACGGCGAAGTGCCGACCTATCATCCATCGTCCACGCGCGACACCGCAGCCGAAATCAAAGTCGGCAACGGCGAGGAAATCAGCGGCGTGGACATACGCTATCGCGGCGAAATGGGCCGCGTCGTCAGCGGCAAAGTCTCCGGCGGCGAAGCCATCAATGCCACCGCGAACGTCGTGCTGCGACACGCACAAACCGGCGCTATTACGGGCGGAACCTTCGTCATGCCAACCCAAACTCAATCCGGTTTCGCCATCGCCAGCGTCTCTGACGGCGAATACGAACTGACTGCTTCGCGCGGCAATTTAGACAGCGGAGAGTTTTTCTATTCCGAACCGCGCCGCGTGACGGTCAAAGGCGCGGATGTGACCGGTATCGAATTGCGCCTGCTGGCGGCGGCAAGCATCGCGGGTCGCGTGACGCTGGAAAAATCGCCTAACGTTTGCGACTTCAAACCGATCTTGCCGATTGAAGACACGCGAATCTTTGCTCAGCGCGACAAGAAACCGGATGACGGCGTCAGCTCGCCGTCGAATCTGATTGGAGGAAACGACGTGGCGGATGAAAAAGGCGAGTTCAAGATCAATAGCTTGAGACCGGGACTCTACCGGCTCACGGCCAATCCGCCCAACGAAACCTGGTTCGTGAAATCCATCAGCGCGCCGGCTCCGGCAGGCAAAGCGACAACCGCCAAACCTGCGGTCAACGATTTAAGCCGCACCAACCTGACGCTGAAATCAGGCGAGAACTTTTCCGGCGTGACCATCATCGCCGACGACGGCGGCGCAAGTCTGCAAGGCAAAGTCGCGGCGAAAGAAGGCGAGAAACTCCCGGCTCGCGCCGTGATCCATTTGATCCCGGCGGAACCTGCGGCGGCGGACGATCTGCTTCGTTACGCCGAACGCGGCCTCAACAACAAAGGCGAATTCACGTTCAACAATCTCGCGCCGGGCAAATATCGGTTGCTGGTGCGCGCGCTGCCGGAAAGCGATGAACTTGAACGCCCCAAACCGCCCGCGCACTGGGACGCCGCCGAACGCGCCCGCCTGCGCAAAGACGCCGAAGCCGGTCAGGAAATCGAATTGAAACCTTGCCAACGCGTGAAAGATCACCAACTAACCAAATCAAAGGACAAGTAAAAATTCGGCGAACAGACAGGATGCACAGGATTTCTTCAGGATGAACAAGCCTTTCTTTCCCACTCTTGGCCATCCTGAAAAAATCCTGTGCATCCTGTCTATAAGAAATGTAGCGCCGGCTGTCCGTCGGCTGTAGGCGCGGCGAGCTAGGGCTTTTGAAATCAGAAGAACCTTGCCTGAGAGCGCCTCCGCAGAATAACAGTCTGCGGTACACCTTTTTCTTGATGTCTATATTCTGAATCTCCACTGAAATCCTATTTGC
>CAZRXE010001604.1:0-4867 GCA_964603695.1 uncultured Heliomicrobium sp. | reverse complement strand
CGTCCATCGCGCGGTCTTCGCGGGCGTTTTTCAACCAGCCGGATGCGCCGTTCAGCTTTTGTGCGCTTGCGCCTTGCGGCAGCGTCACGCTCATCGTGTATTTATCCGGCGCGGCGAAGTTGATTTCCAGCGGGAAGCTCTGGCCGTTGGCGGCAACGCTCGAACCTTTAATGACGCGGGTTTTTACTTTTTCGACGGCTTCCTTGCCGCCGATGGCCTGGACGTATTTGGCCAGAATGTCTTCCGCTTTCGGCGCGGTGCCGGCTGCCGGAGCTTCGGCTTTGGGTTTAACGAGCGACGGCACGCTCGGCGGATGATCGTGGCCTTGATGGCAGGTGAAACAAGTGACCTGCGTTCTGCCGCCGAAACTCTGTTTGTTGATGTCCATCGTCATCGTAATCATCCGGCGGGCGATTTTTTTGTGGTTGTTGTCGTCTTTGTCGAATTCCCACTGGTCGCCTGTGCGAACGTGGCAATCGGCGCAGGTCATGCCGAGCGCGGCGCTGATGTAATTCATCATCGGGCGCATTTGCGAAGCGGGCAGCCCTTTCAGCGCCTGAATGTTTTTGTACTTCTGCTCCATGGGTTGTTCGGTTTCCGCCTGCTGTTTCGCGAAGAAAGCAGTTTGCATTGTTTGACCGGTTAGCCAAAAGGCGAACGCCAATCCGAGCGCGATGACCGACACACCGCGTTTGAAACGGGTTTGAGACATTGAGTTTTCCTCCTAGTTTTTCTGCGAGTTGGTCTTGGTGCGACCGTGCGAATTTGCAAGGTGATGCGCAGGGTAGGTGCAGGCGGAAAAAACTTCAAGCGGGAACACAGCCGGGAACGCCGAGCACCAGCTCGGCGTTCCCGGCTGTACCTTCAATCATTCACAACGAACGAAGCGCGATCATCGGGTCCACCTTCGTTGCCCGCCGCACCGGAATCCAGCAAGCCGCGAGTGCAACGCCAACCAGCAATAAGGCGATTGCCGCGAACGTCGCCGGGTCTGTCGCGCTTACGCCGAACAGCAATTCCTTCATCAATCGCGTCAGGCCAAACGCCGCCACCAAGCCGATAGCGACGCCCAGCAGTGTCAGCTTCATTCCTTGTCCCAAGACAAGTTTCAATACGTCGCGCGTTTGCGCGCCGAGTGCCAGGCGGATGCCGAGTTCGTGTGTGCGCTGCGTCACGGCATAAGCCATCACTCCGTAAATGCCCAGCGCCGCGAGCAGCATCGCCACGGCAGCAAAACTGCCGAAAAGCGACATCATCAAACGCGGCACGGCGATGGAATCGGAAACTATCTGCTCCATCGTCTGTACGCTCGAAATGGCCAGATTCTTGTCGAGCGCCTGAATTTCCTTACGAACGGCGGCAACCATCGCTTGTGGGTCGCTGCCGGCGAGCAGCACCAATGTTCTGAAATTCGCGTTGCGCTGGCGGTCGGAAAAGTAAAAGGTGGGCCGTGCGTCCGTGCTCAGTCCGAACTGATGCACGTCAGAAACCACGCCGATCACCTCAGCCCAGCGCACCGGTTCCTGGCCGAAGCCCAGGCGCTTGCCGATGGGCGTTTCTGCGGGCCAGTAACGCCGCGCCATCGTTTCGCTGACGATGACCACGGCGGGCGAACTTTCGCTTTCGCGGGCATCGAAGCCACGCCCTTCGCGCAAACGAATATTTAACGTGCGGAAATAGTCCTGGCCGACGATGCTGAACCAGGCCGACGGTCGCTGATCGGGCGGCGGCGCGGGACGGCCTTCAACAGTAAAGCTGGTGTCGGAATTCACTCCGGTCATCGGCACTGATGAAGCGAACGAAACCGATTGCACGCCGGGCAAAGCCTTCAACCGTTCGTGCAGTTGGTCGTAAAACAGCGTGACTTGTTCGCGCTTCGGATAAGTCGTTTGCGGCAAACCTATGCGCGCCGTCAGCACTCTGACCGGATTGAAACCCGGCTCCACGCTTTGCAGCACGATGAAACTGCGCATCAGCAATCCCGCGCCAATCAGCAAGGTCAACGCAATCGCGATTTCCGCCACCACCAGCGCGGAGCGCACTTTGCCGCCGCCCACACTGGTTTTGCCGCCCGCGCCGGCTTCGCGCAGGGATTGATTCAAATCGCTTTTGGAAGCTTGCAACGCCGGAATCAATCCGCACAGCAAGCCGGTCAGCGCCGAAAGACACAAACTGAAAAACAACACGCGACCGTCAATTCCGATTTCGTCCATGCGCGGCGCGTCCTCCGGCGAAATGCTTTTCAGCAAATCCAACATCCAAAATGCCAGAAGCAATCCCAATCCGCCGCCAATCAACGCCAACAGTAAACTTTCGCTGAGTAATTGCCGAACAAGCTGCCAACGGCTTGCGCCCATTGCCGCGCGGATGGCGATTTCGCGTTCGCGTGCGGCGGCTTTGGCCAGCATCAGATTGGCCACATTGGCGCAGGCAATCAGCAACACAAAACCAACCGCGAGCAGCAGCGCCAACATCGCCGGGCGCACGTCGCCGACCAGAAAATCATGTAGCGGAACCAGCGTCACGCCGATGTTTTTGTTGTCTTCAGGAAATTGCTGCGCGATGCGTCCGGCCAGCGCGTCCATTTCCGTTTTGGCGCGCGCGGGCGTCACGTCCGGGCGAAGCCTGGCAATGACGCGAAGCGTGTAGCAGCCGCGTTGGCAGCCGGGATTCAAGGTCGGCGTGATCGGGCGGAAGATTTCGGCGTTGTTGATGATCGGGAGTTGAAAGCCTGCGGGCATCACGCCGACGACGGTGAAGCTTTCGCCGCTGAGCCGTATGGCTCGCCCAACCATTGCCGGATCGCTGTTGAAGCGGCGCTGCCATAACCTATGGCTGAGAATAACGACTTTTTCCGCGCCGGCCTTGTCTTCGTCGGCAGTGAATTCGCGTCCCAACGCAGGTTTCACGCCGGTGACGGCAAACGCGCCGGCGGAAACCAGCGCGCCGGAGAGCATCTCCGGTTCGCCGCTTTCGGTCAGCGTCGGCCCCCAGTTATTGACCGCCGCAATATGCTCGAAAACGCCGCCTTGTTCGCGCCAATCCTCAAAGCCCGGCGGCGAAGTCCATTCGCGGGCAGGGCCGTCGCGGCGCGTGTGGTCTTCCCAAACGGTCAGGATTCGTTCCGCGCCGGGATAGTTGAGCGGGCGCAGCAACACGCCATTCACCACACTGAAGATTGCCGTATTCGCGCCGATGCCCAGCGCCAGTACCGCCAACACGATGGCGGCAAAGCCGGGACGTTTGAGCATCAGCCGCATTCCGAAACGCAAGTCTTGCCAAAGCGATTGCATAAGTTTTCCTCGGAGTAAAAATTAGAGTCCAACTCCTCAACCTTTCCAACTGCCGTGCCGCAACGGTGTGGCGTTTGGATTGAAGAGGTTAGCTGAATCAATCGCCTTGGCGTGCTGCGTTCCCTGTGCGCTTTTGGGAACGTCCGGTTTCAAAATCGGAGCGGATTCCGGCGTCTCCTGGCTACTTCCGTTTGAGCAGTTCCTGCTCCGACGCCGGCTGCAACTTCAACGCAATGCCGCCTTGTCCCACCAGCTTTTCCAATTCGGAAAGCTCGGTTGGCAAGAATTCCGTAAAGTTCTCGTAGCCGCTTTCAGTGACCACGATCACGTCTTCATAACGGATGTACAGGTTTTCTTCGGGAACCCAGAGTTGCGGGTCAATCGAAAAAACGTGTCCGACCTTGAGCACATCGCGGTTGTAAGGCCCGTTGTCGTGAACCGCCAACCCGACCGGATGCGAAAGCGTGCCGCCGCCGGTGGCCAACATTTTTCGCGCTGCTTGTTCATAAATCGGTTTGGAAAACTTCGTCCGTTGCAGAACAGGCTCCATGGCGATGCGCGCCTGTTCGTAAATGGCTTTGGTCGTGACGCCGGGGCGAATCAGTTTCAGCACGGCGTTGCGATATTCCAGAACAAACTGCAACAGTTCGCGCTGCACGGGCGAATACTTTCCGTTGACGGGCCACATCCGCGTCACGTCGCTGGTGTAGTATCCGTAATCCGGCGCGAAATCCATCAGCACCAAATCGCCGTCTTTCAATTGCGCGTTGTTGCGATAGTAATGCCCGTTCCAGATATTGGCCGTGCCCGCAGCGGTTATTGAACGATAGCCTTCGAGCCGCGCGCCGCCGGCCAGAAAGATGTATCGCGCGCAGGCGTCAAGCTGATATTCATACAGCCCGGCCTTCGTGCTTTTGATCGCTTCCAGAATTCCCAAGCCTGCTAGTTGCGAGGCACGGCGGATCAGCGCGATTTCGCGCGGACTTTTGACGCTGCGCATTTCATCCAGGATCGGCGTCAGATCGCGGATTTCAGCGCGCGGCGCGCGCGTGCGCAGCAGGCTGACGAAATGCGCTTCGCGCGACAGGCGACCGTCCCAGTAATCAGCGGCGATGGCGGCGTTCGCGTTATACAGTTCAAAGCGGCTTTCGGCGCTACCTTCGGCGGGCGAAAACAAAGTGTAAATCGCCGGCGCGGGCGCTTTCATCAATTCGGCGAGCCATTCTTCGCCCATTGCTTTGGCGCTGGCGACGGCGTCCACGCCCGTCAATTGCCTGACCAGTTCCGCGTCTTCCGCCGACAGCACCTTGCCTTCGCTGCGTTCCAGCCGTTCGTTGCGCGGTGGCAAAAAGAGCGTCGTTTTGCGCGTGCGTCCGTCCAGCAACAAATACGCGCCGGGCGTTTCAATGCCGCTGAGGTAATAAAACTCGTTCGACTGGCGCGGGAAGTTGAAGCCGCGCGCCAGCGAAACGCCTTGCACAATCGCCACAGCGCGGTCACCAATCTGACCGAACAGCTTTTGCCAGCGCGCTTGAAATTCTTCCGGCGGAAAGTGCGTTTGATGATGCGGCGCT
>CAZRXE010001603.1:0-2024 GCA_964603695.1 uncultured Heliomicrobium sp. | reverse complement strand
GAGGAATTTGGCTGCATTTGTCATTTTGGATTTGTCATTTGATATTGCGCCTTGTGGTGCGGGCCTTTAGCAATGACAAATGTGAAATGACAAATCACAAATGGAAAATGTATACAGCTTGGAATTTTTGCTTTAGTGCATAAACACAGATCAACCCTCAAGCCCTATCTGTGTTCATCCGTGATCTTTTCTCGTGTTGGTCGCACACAACTGAAAACCTGTGTAAATCAAACATGATCTACTGACTTTTATGAGGTTTGATATGAAAAGGATGATTCGCTTCGTCAATGGTTCCGCCAAAACGCTTAGATACGTGCTGGGCGGATTGGCCTTGTTGGTTCTGGCCGGCGCAGTGCTGGGTCTGAATTCGACTTCACTGGCTGCCCGAATGCAGCGTATGTTGGCCACACAATCGCAGCCGCAATCCCAAGTGCGCTTTTCGGTCGGCCAGACCGCCGGAACGGAAATCTGGTGGGAACGGAAACAGGCCGGCAAACCGTCGTCGTTTCGTTTGAACGCCGACGCGCTGGCCAAAGCCTTGAGCGGCGCGCCGATGGAAGGCGAGAGCACGCTCGCCGACAGCCGCGCGATTCTCAGTCTGCCGATGCCGGATGGGAATCTAGCGCGCTTTCAAATGCAGGAATCGCCGATTCTGGATGCGGCCTTGCGCAAACAATTTCCCGAAATCAAAAGCTATCGCGGGCGCGGCATTGACGATCCGACAGCGACGATGCGCTGCGATTGGTCGCCGCGCGGATTCCATGCGCTGGCGCTCGGCGCGGCGGGCGCGTCCACTGTGCTGCCGTCCGGCGATGCCGATTTTGAATACCTGGCCGCCGCCGCCAACGATCTGCCGGAAAAATGGAGTTGCAACGTCAATGAAAGCAAAGTGCTGAAAGCCGGCTCACACGATCCGAAACGCACTGCAGCCAGCGTCGGCGATACTTTGCGGACGTATCGCATTGCGGTGGCCGCGACAGGCGAATACACGATGGACGCGAATCTGGGCGGCGGCTCGGTGGCCGGCGCGATTGCTTCGATCAACACCTGGCTGAACGGCGTCAACGCCATTTATGAACGCGAACTTTCAGTGCGCCTGCTGCTGGTCAGCAATGCGTTGGAAACGCCCGTGATTTTCACCGACGGGGGAAGCGATCCGTTCAGCAACGGCAACACCACGGCGATGGTCAATCAAGCGCGCGCGACGTTGCGCGACAGCGTCGGCTCAGCCAACTACGACTTGGGTCACGTGCTGGGAACGGGCGGCGGCGGCGACGGTCTGGTCGGCGTGGTTTGCAACAACGGCGATTTCAACGGCGACGGATTCGGCCCGGCCAAAGGCGGCGGCGCGACTTTGATGAACGGCCCGGTCGGCAACGCCACGTTCATCGGGGGGCTGGCGCACGAAATCGGCCATCAATTCGGCGCAACGCACACGCACAACGCCGGTTCGATCATCTGCGGCAGTTTGCGCACGCCCACCAGCGCCTACGAATCCGGCGGCGGGATGACGATCATGGGTTACGCCGGATTGTGCGTGCCGGACAACATCAGCAACGCGCGCGAACTGCGTTTCCACAACGGCAGCTTTCAACAAATCATCAGCTACATCAATGCCTCCGCCGCCTGCGCCACGACCACGCCGACCGGAAACACTGCGCCAACGGTCAACGGCGGCAACGATTATCTGATTCCGAAAAACACTCCCTTTGCCCTGACCGCCGCCGCCGGCGACGCCGACTCGGGAGACGCGGCCGGCCTGCTTTACAACTGGGAGGAACTGGACGCTGGCGGACCGCTTTACGCCAATCCGCCTTACACCGACAGCGGAGACTTCCCTTTTTCGACGCGCCCGATTTTCCGTCCCTTTTCGCCCAGCGCCCTGCCCACGCGCATCTTTCCCAGCCTGACTTACATTTTGAACAACGCGAACAATCCGCCGGACGTGGTGGGCGGATTGCAAACGGCGGAAAAACTGCCGCAGGTGCAGCGCCAGATGAATTTCCGCGTGACGGTGCGTGATG
>CAZRXE010001602.1:0-1664 GCA_964603695.1 uncultured Heliomicrobium sp. | reverse complement strand
AGCGCAGAATCAACAAGCCGCTCAGGACGCTGCAAAGCGCCTTGCCAACCGGATGAAGGTTCCAATGGGTGCCGGCCAGCGCAACCAGGAGCAAAAGCATGGTGGAAAAAATGCACCACCAGCTTTTGGCCGTAAAATCCTCGGCATATGGTTTGGTGGCAACAATCAGTTCCTTTCCGGTTCTCATAACATCTTTCATTTCATAAACTTTCCGAAGATTTTTCGATGGAGCCTGTCAGGCTTCAACAATTGCCGGCTCACAGCCACGGGCAAATGACGTTGCCGCGCTCGGATTGCTCGTAGGATCAGCTATCAAGCCGATGAAGGTGGCAGGATTCAGGTCCCTGCGAGAGCAAAATCTCGCAGACCTTTTCAGCGGTCGTCAATTTCGAATGGGAAACTCGGGGCGGCCCGAACTTTGGTTCATATCTTTGTGCTTTCTAGATCAGTTTATATTTGCCGCAAATTCTATTGTCAAAAAGAGGGCCGCCGTTGTCTATCGGGGATATCCCCCATGCCGGTTGTTAATTGACGCAGCCATGCTTTGGCCTACCGAAGTCGGTGATGGAATAAGAAACCATAAACGTAGGGCGGCTGGCCGTTACGAGCATCGCTGAGGCCATTCCTGATTCGCAAAATGGTCGCAACCAGTGGTTGCAGGATGAAGCGGAACCGTCCGGGGCCAATCAGCCGCTTCGGAATGTCTTCAACGAAGAAGCGCGAAAACAAGGAAACCCGCCTTGGTTGCAGGTGTCCCGCGGTGAACCAGGTACGGAAAGCACGAGGACCAGCGGCGTAAGGTCAGCAAGAACCATCGTGCGGTCGTCGATTGCCGCATTAGCAGGGCCACGTTTCTCTCTTCGCCCGGGCTGACTCGACACGCGCGCGAGACCTGACGCTGGTTGTGCCGTCATGCCGTCCATGCATCTGGCTCCGGATTGGCGGACGTTGCACCAAGTAAATCAGGCGCGGGGTTGCGGCGCGACCAGCCAAATGCGGTTGCCATATTGGCAAAATCGGGAGAGTCGCTCGTCGCATTTCAGCGTGTGATTGTCGGCAATGGGTGAACTCCACAACCAATGGTTTCCCAGAGAACAAGTGGAGACCTCTTCCGCCTATCCGCCTTCACTCTCAGCGGTTCGGGATCTATTCTGACTCATGCAGCTAAATCAAGTCAGCGACAACTGCTTTGCGGTCCTCAACGAGAAGAACCGCGTTTGCGACGCCAATTCCGGCCTCATCAACCGCTCGGGGGGTGTGGTGATTGACACACAGTCCGACCTCGCCCATGCGCGGCAGATGATCGAGATGTTCAGCCAGGTATGGACCGCCATGCCGAAACGGGTGATCAACACACACGAAGACGCAGACCATGTCTGGGGCAATCAACTCTTCCAGGGCGCCGAGATCATCGCTCACCGGTCCGTGCCCGAGCGGATGAAGCACGTCGCCGACCCAGCGGAAAGTCAGAAGCTGCTGCACGGTATCGAGCATCTGCTCACGCGAATGGCCATGAAGGCGATGCACCCCGGGATCGTGGCCGCGGGCCAGCAACTGCTGGAGGATTACAACTTCGACGGCATCGAACTCGTGCTGCCGACGACTCTCTTCGACACTCGTTACGAGTTGGATCTCGACGGCACCGAAGTCCACCTCATCTACGG